>CAJWUK010000030.1 GCA_913047365.1 uncultured Alphaproteobacteria bacterium
GACGACGGTTAGTCAGCGTTTCTTTTTCGGGGATATCGTTTGTGAGGAGCGGCTGTTTAGCCAGGTTCTGGCCGTAACCAATTCTGTCGCAAAATTCTCGGCAAATCGGTAGAAAAGGGTATACAGGTTTGTGCTCGTGGTTTCTCCGGCTGTGGCCGGAGTGATTATCACGGCTTCACGAACGTTGGTGTGCTTATTGCGGAGTTCCGCTTCAATTGAAGCATTTTCAAAGCTGATGCGGGATCGCGATAAGGTTGGATCCTTCAGGGAACTTTCTTTCCGCTTCACCGTCACATTCGTCAGCGCGACACGAACGAGATAGTTTTCCGTCTCTTTTCCGGCTGCCAAGTTGTCGCCTTGTTCGGCCAACCGGTTGGCCAATGCATCGGCGAAGGCCGACCTTATCCGGTCGTACATTGAATCGGTTAAGGAATTTAAATCGGACCGGTTGGAAATCGTTATTTCTACCGGCTGCATTAGAATACGGCCGACTGGCCGTGCGCCATCTCTTTGTTTCAGAATGAAAATCCCTGACTTTTCCGATCCGGTTACCTGCTGGTACTGTGCCAGCGGTCCGAGCCAATGGGTTGTCCGATTCAGAGGGACGTCGTTAGAAGAGCAGGCGGTCAATAACAGTCCAGCGCAAAGGACGGTTCTGAAAGTCTTCTGGGGAATAGTAAACATTGGTGAAAACTAGAGGTGCGCCGGGGGTCGTTCAAGAACAGAACGAGTGAATTTACCGATAATCAGTAGGCCCGAATCACTTCCCCGTGATGCGTGCAATCGGGAACGCACAAATCGACGAAAATGCCAGCCAGATCTTCTGGAGGTTTGACGGTGCCGGGGTCTTCACCGGGATAGGCTTTAGCCCGCATGGATGTCCGTGTTGCGCCGGGATCCAGCAGATTTATTTTCATATTCGTCTGTTCGCTCTCCGCCGCCCAACAGGTCACCATCATTTCCAGGGCTGCCTTGCTGACCGCGTAAGCGCCCCAATAGGGCCGCTTTCCGTGTGCGGCACCCGAGGTTACGAAGACTGCCCTTCCAGCATCCGATTGCCGCAGCAATGGGTCGGTGGTGCGGATCAATCGCCAGTTGGCATTTAGGTTCACGTCTAAGGCCTGTGTCCAAATGTCGGCGTCGATGTGATTGACCGGTGCCATTTCTCCCAAAATGGCCGCGTTGCCGATCACGATGTCCAAAAGTCCGAACCGGTTGGCGATCGTCGGGCCCAGAAGATCGACCTGGTCGAGATCGGCAAGGTCAAGTTCGATCAGTGTGGTGCAGTTTTCCTTACCGGTGGCGGTACGAATGCGGTCATCAACTTCTTCCAGCCCGCCGCGTGTGCGTGCCAACAGAAGAACATGCGCGCCTTCAAGCGCAAAGCGTTCGGCAAGAATAGCGCCAATCCCCCGAGAAGCGCCGGTGATAAGGGCGACGCGATTTTGTAGTCTGCCTGTCACGCCAATTGAGTCAGAAATGAAAGCTGATCACTAGATATGTTGCCGGAATGATCGGTTGGCGAAATAGGGTATTCGCCGGAAAAACATGCATCGCAGTATTGCGGTGTTTTGGCGTCCCGTCCCGGCAGGCCCATTGCCCGGTACAGGCCATCCATGGTGAGGAATGCTAGGCTGTCGACGGCGATAATTCTAGCCATTTCCTCGACATCATTCTGCGCTGCCAGAAGTTGGTCCCGCGTCGGTGTATCTACGCCGTAGAAACATGAATGGGTGGTCGGCGGGCTGGCGATGCGCATATGAACTTCGGTTGCGCCAGCGGCCCGCATCATTTCGACGATTTTCACTGACGTCGTGCCGCGAACGATACTGTCATCAACCAGAACGATACGCTTGCCGTCAATCACCTCCCTGTTAGCATTATGTTTCAGCTTCACGCCCAAATGCCGGATACGGTCGGTCGGTTCGATGAACGTGCGTCCAACGTAATGGTTTCGAATAATTCCCAGTTCGTAGGTGATGTCCGCCTGTTCGGCGTATCCCAGGGCAGCAGGCACGCCGGAATCCGGTACTGGAATAATCAGATCTGCGGGAACGCCGCTTTCCCGAGCCAGCTCAGCGCCGATGCGCTTGCGGGCATCGTAAACATTCCGCCCTTCGATGTTGCTGTCAGGGCGGGCGAAGTAAATAAATTCGAAAATACACAGCTTTCTGGGTTGTTCAGGAAACGGGCGCATGGACTGAACGCCGTCTTCATCGATCAACACCATTTCGCCGGGGTCTATATCGCGAACGAACTCGGCCCCGATGATATCCAGCGCGCATGTCTCTGATGCCAGTATCCACGCGTCTTCAAAGCGTCCCAGCACGAGGGGTCGAACGCCGTAGGGATCGCGCACACCTAACAGCGTGTCATTATGAAGCGCCACCAGCGAATAGGCGCCTTCCACTTTCTCCAGCGCTTCGACGGTGCGGTCGACGACGGTATCGAAAGTGCTGGTCGCGATAAGGTGGATGATGACTTCCGTGTCGGTCGTCGACTGGAAAAGGCAGCCGCGCTGTACTAGCTCGCGGCGCAGGGCAACGGCATTGGTGAGATTTCCGTTATGAGCGATCGCAAAGCCGCCCGAAGCAAAATCCGCAAATAGTGGCTGAATATTCCGGACCACCGTGTCGCCCGTTGTTGAATACCGGTTGTGGCCGATGGCTGAGGCGCCGGGAAGCTGATTGATGACGCTTTCCTGATTGAAATTGTCGCCGACATGGCCTGCCGCCCGGTGACTGTAGAACTGCCCCTCCCGATAGGTGACTATCCCAGCGGCTTCCTGTCCCCGATGTTGCAGCGCATGCAGACCCAGCGCCGTCAGCGCGGCGGAATCGCTGTGTCCGTATACACCGAACACGCCACATTCCTCGCGCAGTTTGTCGTCTTCCAAGGGGTTGGTTGTAAGCGTCACGTTGCTATCGCCCCTGTTGGTGGTTGCGGATAAGCCTGTCCATTTCCTGCCGTTCCGTCGTACCGTAACCCGATTCCCGTTTACGGCCCTGGTTTTGCGGCTGTGGTTGCGGCGAGAGTAGAGTTCGGAAGGTGCTGTCTGTATTGCGTGCAGGTGATTCCGGGCTAGCGAGGCCCCATTCCGGGGGCGCGGCCGAGGCAAGCATTCCCGCTCCCCAGCGAAGCAGGGCCACTGTGCGGGCGTCTTTGTAGAACGGTGACGCGTCGTTCATGCCGAGAACCTGATGGCTGAACATGTACCCGCCGCTGACGATAATCCCGCCGATGGCCAGGCCAACCAGAAGGCCGAAAGTCCGGTCCAGCATGCCGAAAGAACTTTCGCGCACCCCGCCTGCAATGGAATGGCTGATAAAGGTTAAAACCAGCATGGAGACCACGAAGATCGCAGCGCCGGCAGCAATATCCGCGATCAGTTGACTTCCTATCCATTCGCGCGCGAACGGCCGTGCGTAGGAGTAGCCGTAAATTGTGGCGAGGGTTGCGCCGACCCAGCCTACCAAGCCAAGCACAACACGGACCAGCCCCAGCCGGAGGGCGATGATGCCGCTGAGCAGGACAATGACCAGTATAACGATATCCGCGATGCTCATTGCGCCGCTTCTGCTCCGCTACCTGAAAGATCGAATAGTCCTACCATGTCCATCAGTTTTCGCATCTCCGAAATACGCAATTTTGGAGAATCGGCTGTGTCTTTTTTTGGCCTGTTACTGCGTCGCGGTGGCGCCCACGCTGCTTCGAAACCAAGTTTTGCCGCCTCTTTCAGGCGCAAATCGGCCTGCCTGACCGATCGGACCTCTCCCGAAAGTCCGACCTCTCCGAATATCACAGTGTCCGCTGAAAGCGGCTGATCCAGGGCCGCTGACACCAATGCGGAGGCGACGGCAAGATCTGCTGCCGGTTCGCCGATGCGAAGACCTCCGGCGACGTTCAGATAAACGTCTCGGCCCGCCATGTTGATGCCGCATCGGGATTGCAAGACGGCCAGAACCATGGCGAGGCGCCCTGAATCCCAACCGATGACGGCGCGGCGGGGCGTTCCCAGGGAAGACGGGGCTACTAATGCCTGAATCTCAACCAAAACCGGTCGCGTACCCTCGATGCCCGCGAAGACTGCAGCACCGGATACATCGCCGCGCCGTTCGGCAAGAAACAGGGCGGACGGATTTTCCACCTGCATCAATCCGGTGTCGGTCATTTCGAATACACCGATTTCGTCCGTCGGGCCGAACCGGTTCTTGATGGCGCGTAGCAGCCGGAACTGATGTCCGCGCTCGCCTTCGAAATAGAGGACTGTATCGACCATGTGTTCCAGCACCCGGGGGCCGGCGATTGTGCCTTCCTTGGTGACATGCCCCACCAGGATGATCGTAAACCCACGGCGCTTGGCAAGTCGGATCAGCGTGTCTGCCGCGGCCCGGACCTGGGAAACCGATCCCGGGGCGGATTCCAGATTGTCCACATACATGGTCTGGATCGAATCTACGATGACCAGCCGGGGTGGATCGGCGACATCTAGGCTCGTTGCGATGTCACGCACGCTGGTCGCGGCGGCCAGCCGGGCAGGAGATTCCGCAAGACCCAGACGCTGGGCCCGCATACGAACCTGATCCACGGCTTCTTCGCCCGAAATATAGGCGCAGGGGGCGGTCTTCGCTAATGCGCCGGCAACCTGTAGCAGTATGGTAGATTTTCCGATGCCGGGGTCGCCGCCGACCAGAATGGCCGAACCTGGCACCAGCCCGCCGCCGGTGACCCGGTCGAACTCCGCACCATCCGTCACCAGCCGGCGCGGGGCAGAGGACGGGCCGTCCAGAGGCACGAAATCGATGTTACGGCCTTTGCCGGCGCTCAGGCCCTTTGGCGAGGCTTCGGAACCTGCTTCTTCGACAATCGCGTTCCATTCGCCGCAGGAATCGCATTGCCCCTGCCATTTGCGATAGGTGGCGCCGCAGCTTTGGCAGGTGAATGATTTAGAGGGCTTGGCCACTGCTACCGCCCTTCGTTCCCCGCGATCAGGGCTGACATGGGCCCGTCAATCGAGCCGTTGATGAACTGATCGACGTATTCGTTGTCGCTGCTATCGATGCGGTCGACATCTCCCACCCAGACAATTTTTCCTTCATAGATCATGGCAACGCGGTCGCCAATGCGTCGAGCACTTTCCATGTCGTGCGTGATGGTCAGGGCGGTCGCGCCCAGTTCTTTCACGCATTTGACGATCAGCCCGTCGATGACATCTCCCATGACGGGGTCGATGCCGGTGGTGGGTTCGTCGAAAAACAGAATCTCGGGCCCGGAGGCTATGGCACGCGCCAGCCCCACCCGTTTTTGAGCGCCCACCGATATATCGGCTGGAAACCGTTCGGCATTCTCTTTCTGCAGTCCGACTTGCTTAAGGCATTCCATCGCCACTTTCCGCGCTTCCGGGCGGCCGATACGATGTGCGGACATCAGACTGAAGGCGACATTTTCCCAGAGCGGCAGAGAATCGAACAACGCGGCCCCCTGAAACAGCATTCCCAGCTTACGGTTGACCCGGTCTCTGGCATGGCCGGTTACGCCGACGACTTCCTCGCCGTCGATTTTGATAGAACCGGAATCCGGCGTCAGAATTCCGACGATGTTTTTCAAGAGGACCGATTTACCGGTACCGGAAGCACCGATCACAACAAGGGATTCGCCCGCCCGAACATCCAGGTCAAGCGCGCGAAGAATATGTTTCTCGCCAAACGACTTGGTCAGTCCGCGGATGGCGATCTTGATCGGCGCGGCACTCATTGTGCGAAAAAGGCTTCCGTAATCAGGTAGTTGGAAGCAAGTATCAGTATTGAGGCAGAAACTACAGCATTCGTCGTGGCAGAACCCACTCCCTGCGCGCCGCCTCGGGAATGATATCCGTGGTAACAGCCCATCAGCGCGATCAGGAAGCCGAAGACCCCCGCTTTGACGAGGCCCGAGACAACGTCGATGACTTCCAGGAACTGCCAAGTATTTTTCAGATACACTGCTGGGTTGAAGCCCAGTTTGTGAACGGAAATCAGGTATCCGCCGAACACGCCGATGATATCCGCCACCAGAACGCAACAGGGCAGCATAATGAAACCTGCCAGCAACCGAGGCGCAACAAGGTACTTGTATGGATTGGTCGACAGCGTGGACAGGGCGTCGATCTGTTCGGTCACCCGCATGGTGCCGATTTCCGCGGCCATCGCCGCGCCGATACGCCCCGCGACCATCAGGCCGGCCAGAACCGGGGCAAGTTCCCGCGTGATGGACAGAACCACGACCGTCGCAATGGCGCTTTCCGCATTGAAGCGGGCGAAGCCAGAATAGCTTTGCAGCGCCAGCACCATGCCGGTGAAGACAGCCGTCAGCCCGACGACGGGCAGGGAATAGTATCCGATATCAATGATCTGGCGCAGTAGGAGCCGTGGATAAAACGGCGGGCGCACGATGTGGCTGACGCTCAAGCCGGTAAACAGCGCCAACCGCCCGGTCGAGGTCAGAAAATTCAGGAAGACACTGCCAATAGCCTGCAATAAACGCATCAGGCGGCCCCTCCTTCGTAGACGCGGGTGTAGCGCGATCCCAGCGACGTCAGAATTTCGTAGCCGATCGTTCCCGCATCGCGGGCGATATCGTCGACCGAATATTCGGGGCAAATCAGGTCTATATGGTCGCCGGGCAATAGCCGGTTCTCCGGAACGTCGGAAACGTCGAACGTCGTCAGATCCATAGAAATTCGCCCTGCTACGGGAACCTTTATCCCCGCCGCGTAACCGTGTCCGCTATTACCCAACGAACGCAGAAAACCGTCCGCATACCCCACCCCAACAGTGGCGAGACGGGCCCCTTTCGGCACCCTTCGAGAGGCACCGTAGCCAACGCCCGATTCGCTGTCAACGATGCGTATTTGCAGAATTTTCGCTTTTAAACCAACAACTTGCTGCATGGGTTCCGAGGCGCCTGTTGCCTCTGAAATACCATAGAGCGCTGCCCCTGGCCTGGCGATATCGTGGTGATAGCCCGGACCCAGAAAGATGCCCCCGGAATTGGCGAGGGAGGCCGGTACATCCGGAAAAAGGCTGATCAGTTTATCGAACAGTTGACGCTGTTTCTCGTTCATGGGGTCGGCGGCTTCGTCGGCACAAGCGAGGTGGCTCATCACGAAATCGAGGGAGAGCGGTGCAAGCAAGCCCGCGTCTTCGGCAATCTTCTCTGCCTCCGGGGGCGACAGTCCCAGCCGGTTCATACCCGTATCGATCTCGATCACCGTATTGCTTCGCCCCCCGTTTTGCGCATATCCGGACCAGAATTCGATATCCTCCCGGGTATTGAGGACGGGGGAGAGCTTGTGGGCGTCAAAGTCCACCGCGGTTTCCCTCCCGTGCAGACTGTTAAACACGTATATTCGGTGTTCCGGCCCGATTGTACCGCGCAACCGGATTCCTTCATCTAATGTGGCGACAAAAAAAGTCCGGCAACCTACACCGACGAGCGCCTTGGACACCTCATCTTGGCCCAACCCATAACCATTTGCCTTGACGACGGCCCCGCACTCCGCATCCCCGATGCGGGCGTCAAGCGACTGCCAGTTCGCCGCAATGGCGTCCAGATCGATGGTAAGGACGGATCCCGGGTATGTCGCCATCGACTGCGTCAGAACGGAACATCCCCTGATTGCGGCGCCGCGTCGGGCCCGCCGGGAACACCACGAACCCTTGACCCAGGCCGTCCGTTGAGATCGTCTTCGTCTTCCAGATTGTCGAACTTTGTTGCTTCCGGATAGAAACGAAGGTTGACCGTACCGGTCGGGCCGTGGCGCTGCTTGGCAATAATGACCTCGGCGCGGCCGCGGACTTGGGCCATCGCCTCTTCCCACACCATATAGCGCTGGTTCAGCCCTTCTGTGGTTTCGTCGGCTTTGCGGGCAGGTTCCGCTCTCTGCAGATAATATTCGTCGCGATAAATGAACATCACCACGTCTGCGTCTTGTTCGATAGTGCCGGATTCGCGAAGGTCGGCTAGCTGCGGTCGTTTGTCTTCGCGCTGTTCCACCGCGCGGCTTAGCTGAGACAGCGCGATTACCGGGACTTCAAGCTCCTTGGCCAGCGTTTTCAGTCCCCGGGTGATCTCGGAAATTTCCTGGACACGATTCTGTTCACGCGCCGTGGCGCTGCCCTGCAATAATTGTAGATAGTCGACCACGATCAGCCCCAGACCCTGCTGGCGCTTCAGGCGACGCGCGCGGGTGCGGAGCGCGGAGACGGTGAGCGCCGGGGTATCGTCGATGTAGAGAGGCGCTTTTTGCAGGCGCTGGCTGGTTTGCACCAACCGATCGAATTCCGGCTGGTTCAACTCCCCTTTTCTGATCCGGTCGGATGCAATCTGTGCGCCTTCAGCCAGAATTCGGCCTGCTAGCTGTTCCGCCGACATTTCTAGCGAAAAGAACCCCACAACGGGGTCGTCGATAGGCGTTTCGTTGCCGTCCTCGTCGGCGACAACATCGTTCAGGCTGGCGACATTGAACGCGATATTCGTCGCCAGAGCTGTTTTGCCCATGGCGGGTCGTCCGGCGAGCACTATGAGGTCGGATTTATGCAGGCCGCCAAGCAGCAGGTCCAACTGGCGGAATTTGGTGGGAACGCCCCCGAGTGCGCCTTCCCTGTTGAAGGCCACAGCCGCCATGTCGACCGCCGAGCGGATGGATTCGGCGAAACTCTGAAACCCGCCCTCATAATCGCCGCTGGTCGCAAGGTCATAGAGATATTGCTCTGCGCCTTCGATCTGGCGCATGGCGCTGCCGTCGGGGTCGTGGGAAAAGGCGGCATTGACGACGTCAGTGCCCAGATCGATAAGTTGGCGGCGCAGGAATAGGTCGTAGATCAGGCGGCCATAGTCCTCGGCATTGATGACGGAGAACGTCGCGCCTGCCAGTTCGGCCAGATACCGATGGCCGCCGATTTCCTCGAATTCTTCCGTGTCGAATACATGCTTTAGCGTCGTTGGATTGGCCTGCTGGCCCCGTTCGATCAGTTTCGATACCGCGTCGTAAATCCGGCCGTGAAGCGGATCGAAGAAATGTTCCGAGCGCAAAAATTCTGAAACACGCTCGTAAGCGCGGTTGTTTTCCAGGAAGGCGCCCAGAAGCCCCATTTCCGCCTCGGTATTGTTCGGCGGTTGGCGATACCCCGGTCCAGATTTTTCCAGGTCTTCCGGCTGTTGCAGCGATGTGGCCACGTCTGTCTCCGCGTTTTCAGTCTGCGGACCCTACAGGGGCGGGTCGATTCGCTGACTAAACAATATGGTCAGGCGACCAACATTCCCGTGGACGGATCGCCGACATCCACTTTACCTGTGAACTATGGGGAAAATGCGGCGATCACTGGGGACAAAGAGAGATTAAACGATCATTTAAGTGTTGTGCCGAATCGATTGAATGGGCTCGCCTTGAGTATGCGGCCGGAACTGACGTTGTCGTGTGTACTATCGATGGATGCTAATGGCGCCAGTGCTCTTGACGTCTACTCATCGGTGTCGGAGCTGTCTCCGCCGCGTATTAGATATCAGCAATCTTTCGATTTTTTGGAATTAATAATCACAAATCTGCGGGTGTTCGCAAAGTTTTGGTCATCATTGCCGGCGTGGTCGCCATCCAAAGACGAAGTAAGTGGCGCCGATTTTCTAATTCGGAATAGTCCTCATACTCCTGGCGGGAATGCATCACTGTCCTATTATTAATTATTTCAAGGTCGCCGGGCTCAAGCATGAACTCTAACGCGACGCCGGGAAGATCTGCAGTCCTTTGTATTAAAGACCGGGCTTTATTCTCAGCCCTACTATAAGTGATGCCCGCCCGATCAATTGCCCGCTCTATAACTTGGGGAATATAGTAAAAAGATATGTTGCCCTCACTCCTACTGAAGACTGGTATTCTCTGATCAGATACTCGTGGGACACCCGATTCATCGTCATCACTCAAAGACATATAATAATACCCTCGATAAAGTGGATCGAGATATTTTGGATCATTCTCCAAAATCAGGTTGTGAATCATTCCCGCACTAGCCAACCGGCTATTACCCCCTGACTTTGCGGTTTTTATACAAAACAAACCGATAATGTCGGTGGTGTCAGTATGCCATCTCAATTCACCTCCCTTGTGGCTATACCTAAGCTCTTTTCGTCGGACTACGTGTGCCAAGTCGGGATCGGTCGTTGAAGAAACGTCTACAAGATCAATCACATGATTTATCCAGTCTCCTTGCGTGCTTTGTTGCATACCTTTCCCAAAGTATATGCAAAGCCCCCAACTCAATATCTTGCATTCGTAGTTATCGTAATTTTCAACGGGTATCCCTCGGATGACGGCAAACCCTCGGCCGTTTTCTATCTCATTTTTTAGGGCTAGAAGACGTTTCCCCAGGCACGGTAATGGAAAATGATTGGGGGTGAGTTCCTCAATTGGTGTGCTGCTTATCTTTGCAATACCAAGCGCTTTATCAATTTCCTTAATGTCAGAGGGTGATAATCGAAAGATCCAATTATCATCTTTCTTAAAATCTTGGCCTGACCAAATTGCCGGCCCAGTGACCCTTTCTAAAATCGCTGACATTCGGTTCCCCGATTTTCGATTATTTAGTCAGAAAAACTTACCTTAAAGAGCGGGCACTCTTACGAAATCTATTTAACAATAGAAATTTCGCCAGCTGCTACTTCCCCAGCGGATATTAAGTAGCCATTTACCCATAAATTGGGTTTGACTATGTCCCCGTCCCACTTCGGATAGGTTGGCTGGCATTATCTCATTATAGAAAAGGGATTTTAAGCGGCTTTGTCTCTGGTCGCCGACTTTTCTCTCTCCCTTTGGGTTCGTTCCCACTCAAACATATAGTCGCGGGTCAGCGGCACTGTTTCCAGTGATTTGGATAGCTGAATCTGGAAGACCATCAGGTTTTCATAACGGAAGCCCATTTCGCATATGACCAGATACAAATCCCACATCCGACAGAATTTCTCGTCATAGAGTAATGCAACTTCGTTGCGACGCGCGTTAAAGGCCTCTCGCCAGTGGCGGAGAGTTTCCGCGTAGTGAATGCGCAGAATTTCGATGTCCGTGCAGACCAGTCCGGTCTGTTCGACGACTGGGGTTATTTCCGATAGGCTGGGAAGGTCCGCGCCTGGGAATATGTATTTCCGAATGAAGGGATTGATCGGCGATGGTGTGTCCAGTCGGCCGATGGAATGAATGACGGCGACGCCGTCATCGGTCAGAAGCCCGCGAAGCTTATTGAAGAATTCCGCATAGTTCTTTTTGCCGACATGTTCGAACATGCCGACCGAGACGATGCGGTCGAATTGCCGGGAGAGATCGCGGTAATCCTGCAGATGAAAGCGGACGCGGTCGTCCAGCCCAGCCATTCTGGCCCTTTCATTGGATACTTTGTACTGTTCGGTCGAGAGCGTGACGCCGGTAACATCAGCATCGCAGACGCCTGCAATATACATTCCCAGCCCACCCCAGCCGGATCCGATATCCAGCACGTTCAACCCTTTCTGGTCGAGCAGCATCTTGGAAGCCAGGTGGCGCTTTTTGTTGAGCTGGGCGGTCTCTATGTCTTCGTCTGGGTCGGTAAAATAGGCGCAGGAATATTGACGATCCCTGTCGAGGAACAGGTCGTAGAGTTCGTCTGAAAGATCATAATGGTGGGCAACGTTCTTCTGGGCGATTCCGATCGGGTTGAATTGCTTCAGCTTTTTACTACCAATACCGACCCAACGTAGCGCACTAAGCAGCGGGAAACTTTCAACATTGCTGTAATTAATGGCGACCAGTTCGATGAAGTCGAACAAGGTGCCATCCTCAATCACCAGATCGCCTTCCATATAGGCTTCAGGCACGGCGAGGGCAGGATTGAAGGTAAGCGTGTAGTCGAGGCTGGCTTTTTTCAGTCTGACCGTACACCGAGGCGGCGAAACGTCTCCGAATATGTGCGCGTCACCCCGATGATCGATTACCTGGATGGCACCCGTCCGGATCGTGTATTTCATCAAAGACGTAAACAGCATGACTCCATCCCATGCCGGCCCGCTAAAGATGGTCAACCCGCGGGCACTTAAATTGATCTGCCCAAGGATAAATCAAGTAATGCACGTATGACAAATCGGCGTTGTTTGCTAGCGGCGTGTTTATCTGTCTTCGAAGGCGAACCTGCTGTTTATTGAGTAGGTTTAGGCATGGACCAGACCGGTGGTTATGATCTTAGAAAGCAGGTACCAAAGCCCCATTATCTCATGGAATGGCCAGAAAATAGGAGTGTTGAGAAGCAGGGAGCTTCCCACAACGCCGCAAAACCGAATGACGGCGCCCGCATGTGAAGCCGTTGACCCAAATGCCTAATAATAAGGAACAAAATAAAGGATGATCCTGGAAGAAAAATACCCGATGGCGTTAGACAGCGTTTCATTCAGTTATGCGACCACCACCAGAATGACCAAATATAATAATATATTGCCGTCGCGCTCCCGTCGCTGCGGACATAGCTAGCGAAGGGCTGGTATTTGTCCGGAATTCTGGGTTCGGGTCGCATTCATTGGCAGTTCCCTAGTTTGTGCAAAGACAACAAGAGGCATCGAATTAAAGAGCGACATAATACATAATAAACTTGGCTCCGATTCAGCGCTGTTTTTATGGTTATCAAAGAATTAAAGACACTATTATCTGGCCGTAAATTCCCTGAAGCAGCGATGTTTGACTACCTTAATTAAGGGGGGGGCTCAAACTACTGATTTTGGCAGCCATACACATGGCGAAATTCTTAACACATTTTCGATATTAAGTTTAACATATTGAAATTAAACAAAGTTCGGGATTTGGGCTAAAAGGTCATAGTTTGTAATGGCATTCTTTCCCCAAACTTATCCACAGGCTGAAACCTGAAAAAATTCAACGGTGTAGCCAGAATTTTCAATCTCTTCCGTAAATGTCATCGAACCGTTCGATGTCGTCTTCGCCCAGATAGCTCCCGGACTGAACTTCGATCAGATTTAGAGGCGCTTTTCCAGGATTTGCCAGTCGATGGACCGACAGGGGCGGCAAGTAAACGGCTTCGTTTTCATTTAAAATGAAGGTCTTTTCGTCCTTGGTTACTTCGGCAACGCCATTCACGACAACCCAGTGTTCTGCCCGGTGATGATGACGCTGCAATGACAGAGAACCGCCTGCGTTGACGGTGATCCTTTTTACCTGAAATCGTTCGCCGTCATGGACAGTTTGGTGGAACCCCCAGGGCCGGTAAACACGGGGGTGAAGAGATGCTTCATCCCGTTTGTCGGCTTTAAGACGGTCAATAACCGATTTGACGTCCTGCGCCCGTTCCAGCGGCAGCACCAGAACGGCGTCAATCGTGGCGACGACAGCCAGGTCTTCGACACCGAGTACGGTGATCATGGGGCCATCCGTCGCGATTAGGGAATTCTTGGCATCGATCGCAACTGAGTCGCCCTTAACAACATTGCCGGCGGCGTCTTTATCACCCACTTCCCATAAGGATGCCCAGGAACCGATGTCGTTCCAGCCGATATCAGCGGGAACGACCGCGGCGTTTTCCGTTCGTTCCATGACGGCATAGTCGATTGATTTCGAAGGGGTGGCCCTAAACGGGTCTGATGCCAATCGGAGAAAATCGAGGTCTTTTTCCGCCCCTTCAACAGCGTCGGCCGCGCCGTGGGAGATTTCCGGTTCGAAATTCCTGCACTCGTCGAGAAAGGTATTGGCGCGAAACAGGAAGATACCGCTGTTCCAATAATATCCGCCATCTTCCAGATACGAGGCAGCGGTTTTTGCGTCCGGCTTTTCCACGAAACACTCGACCTCGTGGCACCCTTCCCGTGTAACGTGGCGGGTGCCGATTTTGATGTATCCGTATCCGGTTTCGGGGTGTGACGGTTTAATTCCGAATGTGACCAGAGCGCCGTCAGTTGCCGCGCCGGCAGCTGTTTTGATGGAGGATCGGAACATCAAAGTGTCTTCGATGACATGATCAGACGGCAGGACTAGCATAAGCGCATCCTTATCGTCCGCGATCAGCAAATTTGCTGCCGCGGCGACAGCGGGCGCCGTATTTCGTGCTACCGGTTCCAAAACGATATGACTGGGCCGAATACCAATTTCCCGTAGTTGTTCAGCCACCAAGAACCGGTGCTCCTCGTTGCACACCATCATCGGCGGACCGAACAGGGCCGGGTCGGACACGCGCAGCGCTGTGTCCTGCAACAGGCTGCTTTCGGATACAAGCTGCAGAAACTGCTTGGGATAGGAGGTTCGGGACAGCGGCCACAGCCGCGTTCCAGATCCCCCCGAGAGGATCACAGGATAGATTTTCCCTGCCATTACCTTATCCCCGGTTACCAATTACCGCTGCCGTGCTAGACCAATCTGACAGAATTGCCAACAACTCGCGTTAAGTCCGGAAAGTTAGACAAGCGTTCGCAGAACGATCCACCCCATGGTAAGACCAATAATCCCGAACAGGATCGCGATCGCCTTTTCTAGCTTGCGCTGGGCAATCCGGCCCTGCAGCAACGGGCCGATCTGTCCGCCGATTATGACCGCTGGGATCGTGTAGCAGACAAGGTTCCACGGAACAGCGCTTAAGCCGCCGGCATCGATTAGAGCCGAGATCTGTGTGAATGATGCCGACGCGATGGTCACGATGACAGTAAATACTGAAGTGGCTGCTGCAACCGCAACCGGAACGCGGTTCCGCTTTATAAGTTGCGGCAGGATGACCTCCCCAACGCCGACGCCAAGAAAACCGGTCAGGAACGAACCGATGCTTGTGAAAAATTTACCAGTAGCGCCCTGACGGGGTTTCCTGAACTTGTAGGTCTGGCCGTCCCGACCAGTAATTTCCCGAACTTCCGCCTTGGCATTGATTGCATCATTGTCGGCGGAGTCGGACAGCATGTCCTTTGGCGGCGTATGGCGCAAAATGACCGGACAAAGAACCAGCATCAGAACTGCATAGGCGCCTTTAAGCAGAACTTCCTGTTTCTGGAGTACGCTGAACAAAAGGGCGCCGATAATGGCCACGGGCACAGAAACACATATGAAGGGGATGGCGCTTTTAAAGTCGATCAGCCGTTTTCGGTAATAGCCGATAAACCCGGAAGAAAATCCGAATACTTCCGTCATTAGGGCGGACCCGATCGCGGCCGATGTCGCCAGCGGATACTCAGGACCGAGAAGCGGAAAAATGATCACGAAAATCGGGATAAAAATCGCTGCGCCGCCGATGCCGCTGAGCATCGCGCAGGTGGCGACGCACATCGCGACCGGGAACATAAACCAGTACTGTGTCCAATCCATAAATTCGATCCGGGCTGCTGATTGCTGTAAAATAGTGGGACTGTTCGTGGCGGCAAGATAACTGAATTTCATTGGGCCGACACCCAATGGTGATCTCCGTAAACTCTTATTTACTATCGTTGCGCCATAAGGAGGATTAGGACACTTTTCAGTATTTAGCCGTTACAAAGTCTGGTATTGGCGGTCGATTTACGTTAAGGGTTCCGCCGATAGTCCGGGAATTGGCAGTCAGTACTATACCGCGTACACATAGGAGGTAATAAAATGAAGGCTCTTAAATACCTGACCGTTATCGCTGCACCGCTTCTGTTCGCCGCAGGCTGCGAAACGATGAACCAGAACGACAAGGCGATGGTTGAAAAGGCTAATGCCAATGCCGCCGAAGCAAAATCTGCGGCGATGAAGGCTTCATCTGCGGCGATGAAGGCATCGGCGGACGCTAAGGCCGCCGCGGCTGCCGCACGCGCTGCTGCGGATGCTGCCAACCGTGCCGCTGCGGAAGCGAAAGCCGCTGGCGACAAGGCAGATCGCATTTTCCAGAAGAACCTTCGCAAGTAGGTTCCCAGAGAATTTGAACGAGCGGCGCCGCCGGGTCCCCGGTGGCGCCGTTTTCTATTTGAGAATCGGGACGGGGATCCCGCGGCGTTCCTTCGCGGCCTGTTTCGCCTTTTCCCAGTCAATACGATGGGTGTCATCACCCGCCGCTTCGGCAATGCGAAATTCGAACTCGGCCGGCTTTGCAGACGTGTGCTTGCCTGTCTGCTCAACCTCGTCCGACTGCTCCTGGTTAGGGTGAATTTCGAGCATTAGCTGATTCCCGACCCGGGCCAATTTCATCGGTTGGTCGATGACGGTGACCGCCGTACCGATTTTTATATCGGGAAACAGGCGCGAGATATCTTCGGGATACAGGCGCACGCAGCCATGGCTGACCCGACGACCCACACCGAACGGCTTATTGGTGCCATGGAACAGATATGCCGGCCAGCCGAGATAGACCGCATACGATCCCAGCGGATTGTCGGGGCCGGGCTGGACAATCGCGGGTAATTCAGGTTGTTCCTCGCGAACCGATTTCGGCACATACCAGGAGGGGTTCTTTTTCTTGCGTACGACTTTTGTCCTGCCCTTAGGCGTATCCCAGCCCGCATTGCCAATTCCGAGCGGCACCGAATCCACTGTCCTGCCGTCTTCGCGGAAGAAATAGAGCCGTTGATCGGCAAGATTGATCAGAATGCCTTCGCGCGGACCATCGGGCAGAATATGTGCGGTTGGCAGCAGGATATTCTTGTCTTTGCCGGGTACCCAGGGGTCGACACCCGGGTTCGCGGACACGATTTCGGTGTAGCCCAACCCATATTTCCGGGCGAGATCAACCAATGAATCTTCATAAGTAGTGGTGTACCACTGCAGGCTGCCGATCATGGATGGGTATGCCTTTTTTACGCCGAAGGCCTGGGACCCGCTTGGTAAACCCATACCGAAGGCCGGCAAGATGCCCGATGCCGTTATTACGCTGCAGAAACGGCGTCTGTTCATAGAACTCATTGCTAGCGTACCTGTTACCCGTCCGCGAGTGGTCCGATTGCGCGCACAATATGGTTAATGCTTCGCTATACCTTTAGCTATACACGAATTTATGAACTGCCTGCCTCCGTTTCCAACTTTTCCTCAGAAATGCCCTCGGGCAGGTGGCTACCCCGTCCATACCGGCCGACAACTTCACCAGTCGCGAGCAGATTGCCAGCCTGATCGTGGACGTCGCAGGCGGAAACAAAGATCGTCTTACCGGCCTTTCTAACACGGGCGGAAGCGATCAAAATGCCCGTTTTTACATTGCCAACCAGATTTACATTCAGTGATATGGTCATTGCCTGGCGGACGTGCCCGGGCACCGGGCAATAAATTGCCGCGTGCGCGGCGGCGGTATCGATCAGCGACGCCATCACACCGCCATGGACGACATCGATCCCGTTGAGGTGAACCTCGCTCACGTCGACCTCAATCGTCGCGCGGTCTGGTGCCCATTCCGTCATTCGCGCACCCAATGTGTCCATGAATCCTTTGAACGACTTTTTGGGCTGGCTTATTTCGACAGTTTCGCTCATTCGATTGATCCATTTCAAAGGTAGGTCCGTAACCTGTTAAACCAAACGGACTTGGAATCAACCACTTACGGCCAATTTCATCGACAACACATAATTATTGACTATATTGGCCGCCACAAAGACCCGGGGAAATACTAATGAAACGCGTTATTGTCGGCATCACCGGAGCCACCGGAACGGTTTACGGCGTTCGCCTGATGGAACTGATGAGGACCGATTCAGAAATCGAAATCCATCTTGTCATGAGCCGTTCGGCTAAGCTGACGCTGAAGATGGAACACGATTTGGAACTGGAATACATTAATGAACTGGCGCACGAGGTGCACGAACCCGGCAATATTGGGGCGTCTATTTCCTCTGGGTCATTCCACTCTGAAGGCATGATTGTTGCGCCCTGTTCGATCAAAACGATGTCGAACATTGCGATGGGCAACACAGGCGATCTGATAAGCCGAGCGGCCGACGTCATCCTGAAGGAACAAAGAAAGCTCGTTGTCGCGATCCGCGAAACGCCGCTGCATTTGGGACATTTGGAAAATTTGGCCAAGCTGGCGCGGATCGGTGCAGTTATCTTTCCTCCGGTCCCTGCATTTTATAACCGGCCCAGTTCGCTGCAGGATATTGTCGATCAATCCTGCATGCGGATGCTTGACCAGTTGAACGTGCACATCGAATCCGCGCCGCGCTGGGGCGAAGAGGGAGGGGTCCCCGCTGTTGGTCAGAAGATCGAGGGTGGTAAGGCCTGAGCCTGGCTGTCCCAGATCAGGACAGTTCCAAAGATACGTTTCCAATATCGTCAAACGCGATTTCAGCATGGCAGGGAAAGCTGTCAAGCCAAATCACCGGCGTAACTGATCCCGTAAGAACGAATTCGCCTTTTTTCAACTTGCCGCCCTGTGCTGCAAGTGTGTTGGCGAGCCAGGCGATGGCTTCCAGAGGATGGCCCATCACGGCGGCGCCATTACCCCGGGCTTTCTCGTTGCCGTCAATCCACACCCATCCGGCCAGGCCGGCGAGATCGAGTGATTCCCAATCTGGGACTTCAGGTCCTAACACGCAGGCCTTGTGAAAAAAATCGTCGGCTATCAGTGTGGGCGTGCCGCGTTCCGCAAAATCGCCATAGCGGTTTTCGACCACTTCGATCGCCGGTAGGACGGCGCCGATAAGGTCTGCGACGTTTTCCCGCGTGTAATTGCCGCCTTCCGAATCCGCCGTCAGGCGCACGGCAATCTCGCATTCGATGCCGGGGTTACAGAACCCGCGACTGGCCAGGCTGGTGCCGTTCTCTATCATTGTCCCCGACATGATGCGCCCGAATGCCGGTTCGGTAACGCCCAGATAGGCCTGCATGTTTGCGGTGGTGGCGCCGATTTTCCAACCGGCAAGGTCGCCCTGACCGTTTCGGCACAGATAATCATGCAGGGCCTGTTGAACGAGGTATCCGTCTTCCTTGGTCGCCGGCAGATCTTCATCCTGTAACAGAGGCACCGGATGGGCATTGATGCGGACTTTGCCTAGAAGGCGCGCTGCGCGGAGAATGGCTTCAGCGTCCATGGTCAGTTGACCGGTTTTTCGTCCTCGAAATTCTTGGCTTGCTTGCGTTCGTTCTCGGTGACCGCCTCCCGGCAGCGTTCCCAGAGCAGTGGGCCGTAATAGTCAGTGAAGTCGTCGTAGACACGGTCAAACGGCAGATCGGACCAGACGCCATGGCTGGCGACATATTCCATATGCTTTCGGCCTTTTTTGTCGAATTCCTGCAGAAGGGCGTCTTTGACACCGTCGAATTCCGTGGGCGTCACATCGAATTTGTCACAGAGTTCGATATTGAACGCAGGCGCGGCTTTCACCCAATTCCCGTCTATCAGCATTACTGCATAACCGTGATGCATGAACAGGTCTTTGCCGCCCATTGCATCGCGAAGTCGCTGACTGCACATATGGTTTGTGACATCTGATAGTCCGATGGCCGACGGAATGCCGGCGAAACGTGCAACGGCGGTCAAAAGGGACGCCTTAGGTATGCAATAGGCGGCCTGCGTTTCCAGAACGTCGCTGGCCTTATAGGCGTCCGCTCGGTCGGTAATGCGATAGGGGTCGTAACGGATGCCGTCGCGCACTGCGTAAAACGCCTGAACCGCTTTTTCCTTGTCGGTGGTCGCTCCTTGGAGGGCCTTTGCCGCGAATTCCGCAACCGCAGGGTTTTCGTAATCGAAATAGGGGGTGGGTTTCAGGTATTCTTCCGACGGTTCCGGGTATC
>CAJWUK010000031.1 GCA_913047365.1 uncultured Alphaproteobacteria bacterium
TTCAGCGGACATTTCCCGGAACGGCCCGTTATGCCCGGCGTTCTTATTATCGAAGCAATGGCTCAGACTGCTGGGGTTTTCGTTGTGCATACACTTGGCCGGGAGGCGGAAGGCAAGCTTGTATATTTCATGTCGGTTGACGGGGCGCGGTTCAGAAAACCGGTCGAACCCGGTGATCAGTTGATGGTGGAAGTCACCAAACTTCAGAGTCGTGGAAATGTTTGGAAATTCAGCGGGCGAGCCACAGTGGACGGTAATCTTGTGGCGGAAGCCACTTACGCGGCGATGATCCTTGAAAACTGATTCGGACATGATACATCCCACCGCAATCGTCGACCCGGAAGCGCGGATCGGGGAGAGTGTGAGCATCGGGCCTTATTGCACTGTTGGGTCTGGCGTCACCCTTGGCGACGGATGTGTCCTTGTTTCGCATGTGGTTCTAGATGGCGATACGGAAATTGGGCCCAATTGCCGGGTGTATCCTTTCGCGTCGATCGGGCTTCAGCCGCAAGACATGAAGTACGAGGGGGAGCCGTCGAAACTAACCATCGGCGCTAACAATATTTTTCGCGAACAGGTAACGGTGAATCCCGGAACTCGGGGCGGGGGTATGCTGACTTCGATCGGCAACAACTGCCTTTTCATGGTTGGCGCCCATGTGGCCCATGATTGCCACGTTGGCAATCACGTGATTATGGCGAACAACGCTACGCTCGCCGGTCATGTCACGGTTGAGGATTTTGCAATTATCGGCGGTCTTTCGGCTATCCATCAATTCTGCCGGATTGGTCGGCATGCGATGGTTGGCGGCATGTCCGGTGTCGAAAGCGATGTTATCCCCTATGGGTCGGTTATGGGGGATCGGGCGCGTCTCAGCGGCCTCAATATTGTAGGGCTGAAAAGGCGTGGTTTCTCGCGGAATGACATAACGGCGCTTAGGCGCGCCTATCGGTTGATGTTCGCTGCGGAAGGCACGATGTCCGAGCGCGTCGTCGACGTAATGGAAAGTTTCGTTGAACACGAAGCGATTATGGAAATCGTCGATTTCATCCGGTCGGATTCCAGCAGGGCGATTTGCCAGCCGGAAGCCGAACAAGGTGGCTAAACTTGGAATAATCGCGGGCGCAGGTAAGCTACCTGCTCAAGTGATCAACGCCTGCACCGAGGCCGGCCGGGAATTTGCCATTCTGGCATTTGAAGGCAGCGCCGATCCCGCCGAATTTGATAATTTACCTGTCACCTGGATAAAAATGTCGAAACTCAGCGCTGCATTAAAGCAGGCGCGGGATGCCGGAGTGGAAGAACTGGTCATGGCGGGCAAGATACCTCGACCTAGTGTACTCGAATTGATGCGGGACCCGCGATCGGCGAAATTTATGGCGAAGGTTGGAACGCGTATTCTGGGCGATGACAATATTTTGTCGGCGGTCGTGAAAGAACTTGAAGTAGCAGAAGGCTTTCGCGTTATTGCCCCAGATCAGATTATAGATGGTTTGTTGGCAGTTCCCGGCGCATATGGAACCTTAAAACCGGATGACACCGCACGTGCCGATATAAAACGAGGTTTGGCGGTTGTCCGCGAACTGGGCAAACTCGATATCGGGCAGGCCGCAATCGTCCAGAATGGCCTAATCATTGGCGTCGAAGGGGCGGAAGGAACCGATGCCCTGATTGGACGCTGCGCCGAATTCGTTGATCCAGAACAGCAAGGCGGGGTTTTGGTGAAGGCCGCCAAGCCAGGGCAGGAAGAACGGGTCGATCTTCCAGCTATCGGTGTTTCAACACTTAAGGCTTCTCACAAGTGCGGTCTTAGGGGAATTGCGGTGGAGGCCGGGCGGGCCCTCGTGTTGGAACGGACGGAACTGATTAAAGAAGCGGATGGGGCCGGGCTGTTTGTTTACGGCATTTCCAACGCCGATTGACGGTGGTGGATTCAACCGAATATCCATTGGTATGGCTGATCGCCGGTGAACCATCGGGGGATATTCTCGGTGCCCGGTTGATGGCAGCGCTAAAGCAGACCACAGCCGGAAACATTCGGATTGAAGGCATTGGCGGCGATGCGATGGCTGGAGAAGGTCTCAACAGCCGGTTTCCGATATCCGACATCGCCGTTATGGGTCTTGTTGAGATTATTCCGCGGCTGCCGCTGATAAAACGTCGGATGCGGGAGACCGTCGAGCAAATTTTGATAGAACAGCCGGTGCTTGTGGTTTCGATTGACGCTCCGGGCTTTTGTTACGACATCTGGAAGGGCCTTCGCGGCTCCGGGATCGGTTTGGTTCACTACGTGGCTCCTACGGTCTGGGCATGGCGGCCAGACAGGGCGAAGAAATTCGCGGCAGAGTTGGATCATCTGATGACGTTGTTGCCGTTCGAGCCCTCGTTTTTCATAAAAGAGGGTCTGCCAGCGACCTTTGTCGGGCACTCTGTTCTGGAAGGTGGCGCCAGCGATGGAAATGGCGCCGCATTCAGGCAGCAACAGTCAATCTCGGAGGAGGTGCCCGTTATTTGCGTGCTACCGGGCAGCCGTGGCGGAGAGTTGACGAGGCTTAGCCGGATATTCGAAGCGGCGGCAAAAAGCGTTTTTGAGCAATACCCCGATGCGGTTTTTGTCTTTCCGACAGTTTCCTATATGAAGCCGCGGGTCGAGGAGATTGCCCGTTCTTGGCCGGGCCGGACGGTTGTTGTCGGAGGTGTCAGGGAAAAGTTTGATGCCATGGCGGCGTCAAACGCGGCGATGGCGGCATCCGGTACCGTTTCGCTGGAACTGGCTCTGGCGAAGGTGCCGCACATTGTTGCCTATCGGATGAATGCCCTCACTGTCGCTATCGTTCGTATGTTTCACGGCATCAATCAGAAATACATTAATCTGATCAATATCTTGCTTGATCAGGAAGTGGTGCCGGAATTTGTGCAGAAAAAATGCACCGCGGCTAATATTGCAGCCGAGCTTTCAGCGTTGATGGTTGATGAAGCGCGGCAAAAGAAACAAAGAGACGCCTTTTCGGAGGCTACGCGGATGCTTGCGCCCTCTGGCGGATCGCCCAGCATGGCTGCGGCTGAAATTGTGGTTGAGTTGCTGAACTATCCAACTGAGATCAAAAACGACAGGAGGTAATGAAATGGCGAACGGCAAACCTGGCTTCCGGTTACTCCACACGATGATCCGCGTCAAAGAAATAGATAGATCTATTGATTTCTATTCCCGCCATCTGGGAATGGATGTGCTACGTAAAAAGGATTTTCCCGGAGGTAAATTCACCAATGTTTTTATGGGATATGGCGACGAGAGCAACCACACAGTACTGGAACTAACCTATAACTGGGATCAGGAAGAGCCATATACCCACGGATCGGGTTTCGGGCACCTCGCGGTTGCGGTTCCAGATATTTATGGCGCCTGCGAGATGATGGAAACAGAAGGTGTCAGTATTCCCCGCCCCCCGGGGCCTATGAAGCACGGGACAACGGTTATCGCCTTTATCGAGGATCCAGACGGTTACAAGATCGAACTGATCGAACGTTCCTGAAAAAAGCCGCCGAAAGGCTTATTTTCCCATCAGCGTTTGTCGATTGAAACGAAATCCCGTCCAGTTTCGCCAATGTAAAGTTGCCGGGGACGGCCGATTTTCTGACCAGGATCTTCGATCATTTCGTTCCACTGCGACACCCAACCAACTGTCCGGGCCACGGCGAACAACACGGTAAACATGGTTTCGGGAATGCCGATCGCCTTGAAAATAATGCCCGAATAGAAATCGACATTGGGATACAGCTTACGCTCGACGAAGTATTCGTCTTCTAGGGCAATCCGTTCCAGTTCCATCGCAAGATTTAGCAGCGGTTCGTCCTTGATACCGAGTTCTGCGAGCACCTCGTGGCAGGTTTCGCGCATTAGTGTCGCGCGCGGATCGAAGTTCTTGTAAACGCGGTGGCCGAAACCCATCAGGCGGAAGGGGTCGTCCTTGTCCTTCGCCTTTTTTACAAATTCGGGAATATTTTTGACATCGCCGATTTCGTTCAGCATTTTCAGCACTGCCTCGTTGGCCCCGCCGTGGGCGGGCCCCCAAAGGCTAGCTATGCCGGCAGCAATGCAAGCGAACGGATTTGCGCCCGACGAACCGGCGAGGCGCACCGTCGATGTCGACGCATTCTGCTCGTGATCCGCGTGAAGGGTAAGAATCCGGTCCATCGCGCGGGCAATCGTCGGGCTGACCTTGTATTCTTCACATGGTGTGGCAAACATCATGTGGATGAAGTCCGCAGCATAGGAAAGGTCATTGCGTGGATACATGAATGGCTGGCCGAGGGAATATTTAAACGCCCACGCTGCGATCGTCGGCATTTTGGCGATTAGGCGATAGGACGCGATCATTCGTTGTCGCGGATCGGAAATGTCTGTGGAATCGTGATAGAATGCCGCGAGGCCGCCCACAACGCCTCCCATGATCGCCATTGGGTGGGCGTCACGGCGGAATCCATCGTAAAATTTGTGGAGCTGCTCGTGCACCATCGTGTGATAGGTGATGTCGTGAACGAACTTCGCCTTTTCTTCCGCGTTCGGCAGTTCGCCTTTCAAAAGTAGGTAAGAAACTTCAGAAAATTCGCAGTTTTTGGCCAGGTCTTCTATACGATAACCGCGATAGAGCAGAACGCCATTGTCACCGTCGATGTAGGTTATCTTTGAATCGCAACTGCCAGTCGCCATAAAACCCGGGTCGAAGGTGAAATAATCCATTTCCGCATAGAGTTTGCGGATATCGATGACCTTCGGACCGACGGTCCCTTCGATCAGCGGCATATTGAGTTCTTTACCCGTCGAGTGATCGATGAGGGTCACGCTGTCTTTCGAGACGTTGCTCCCGGTTTCCTGACTCATATCGTTTTCCCTTTGGAAGATAGTGCTGTTTTGTCCGGGCGGAATGGTTAACGCCACCTATTTTGTGGCCGGAAAATAGCGGTTTTGCTCCGTTTAATCAAACGTTGCACTGCACAATGGTTTCATTGTCGTGCCACAGCGTCATCGATCCTTCCCAACGCTTCTTCCCGTCCTAGAATTGCGGCCACTTCAAATATTCCGGGCGAAATGTTGGTTCCGGTAAAGGCCGCCCGAAGTGGTTGGGCGACCGTACCGAGTTTTATATCAGCGGTCTTAACGTAATCTTTCACGGCGGCTTCGATATTTTCCTGTTTCCACTCGCTAAGCGACCCGAGCGAAGACCTGACCGAAGCCAGGTGGGACAGGGCTTCTCCAGTTAGTGCCTTTTTCGCTTTTGCGTCGAAGGCAAGCGGCCGTTCTAAAAAATAAAAAGAAGAATTTTCAATGAGTTGGGGTATTGTATTAGAGCGCGACTTTAATGATGGCATGCCTTTTGTCAGGCGTTGTTCTGCGATCTTGGAAAGAGGTTTTCCAAGCGTTTCCTCAATGCCATGGCGGGACAGTTCGATCAAACGCGCCGGCGGAGCGTCATCGATATATTTCCCGTTAAGGTTGGAAAGCTTGTCGAAATCAAAACGCGACGCGCCTTTGTTGATATCTGCGATATCGAACCAGGAAATTGCCTGATCTAAGGAAAAGAACTCATCGTCGCCATGGCTCCATCCCAGGCGGCAGAGGTAGTTTAGAACGGCTTCCGGCAAATATCCCATGTCGCGATAGGCATCGACGCCGAGCGCGCCATGTCGTTTGGACAGTTTTGCCCCGTCGGGCCCGTGTATCAGCGGAATATGGGCGTAAATGGGCGGCGTCCAGCCAAGGGCATTGAAAATATGTGTCTGTCGGAACGCGTTCGTGAGGTGATCGTCGCCGCGGATGACATGGGTAATCTCCATATCATGGTCGTCCACCACAACAGACAGCATATAGGTCGGCGTCCCGTCGGCCCGAAGCATGATTAGATCATCCATTTCGCTGTTGGCGATGGTGACTGCGCCCTGAACAGCATCGTTTATGACCGTTTCGCCATCCTCCAGTGCCTTGAATCTGATAACTGGCGTGATATCGGCCGGGGCGTCGACCGGATCGCGATCGCGCCACGTGCCGTCATACCGCATGGAACGTTTTTCAGCTTTGGCCTTCTCCCGCATGGCTTCCAACTCTTCTGGCGTGCAATAGCAGCGATAGGCAAGGCCCTGATCTAGTAGTTGCTGAACGACCTCGGCATGTCGGTCGCGGCAGGAGAACTGAAAGACCGGCTCCTCGTCTGGAGAAAGCCCGAGCCAGTGAAGCCCGTCGAGAATAGCGTCAATTGCTTCTGGCGTGGACCGTTTCCGGTCCGTATCCTCGATCCGAAGAAGGTATTTGCCGCCCATGTGACGCGCATAAAGCCAGTTGAACAGGGCAGTGCGGGCGCCACCGATATGAAGAAATCCGGTGGGTGAGGGGGCAAAGCGGGTTACGACGCTCATAAAATTGTCTCATTTATTCGCTAGGGCGCGGCGGGTGTAACACAAAACCGCCACGTGCGGTACATTCGTAGTCCGGCCATACTATAGGGGATTACGACAGGCGATCTCTATCGCTTTTGCCTGCAATATAGCGCTATCTAGGCATGTGCCGATTGGTCTCGTGCGGAAATGGATTGTGTCGGAAGCCCGCGAGAGATCCATCCTGTGGTTGCCGGTTTTTCTCGGAACCCGTGTCGGTATCTATTCTAAGTTGCCGCCGAAACAGCTAAATGGCCGGACAGAATGGTACAAAAAGGACGCCTGGGCTGCGATAACGGTGGCTGGTTGTGCAACTGCAGGGGCGGTGCATATCGGTCGCCGACCATCCTGGCGCCCGGTGGTTTGTGGCCGTGCCGACTATGTGGTTCTGCTGGGTTGCACGTCTTCGCGCGATTGCTGCGGAAAGGCTTTGCTCACTATGTTTCATTTACGAAGGAAAGGGGGCACGCTCTCAGGTTAGACGTGGATGGGACGCAAGGCAAAAAAACGTTAGCAAAATAAGGGGTGGACGGCCGTGGGTGGAGCAGACGGTTAGAGAGAACAGGTCAATACGTGCGGACGAGGCCAACCAACCGGCCCTGAACCCGTACCTGATCTGGCCCGAAAATCCGCGTTTCATGGGTCGTATTCGCGGGTTCCAAGGCGATGGACGCACCGCGTCTGCGTAGGCGCTTAAGAGTAGCCTCCTGTCCTTCGACCAGCGCGACCACGATTTCGCCGTTATCAGCGGTGTCGGTTCGCTGGATCAGGACCACATCACCATCAAGGATCCCGGCTTCGATCATAGAATCGCCCTCAATTTCAAGGGCGTAATGATCGCCGCGACCTAACATACCGGGTGGCACTTCAAAGCTGCGGGAATTGTCCCGCAGTGCTTCGATCGGGGTGCCGGCGGCAATCTTTCCGTAAAAAGGCAGGCCGACTGTTTCTTTCGCATTCACATTTGATGCTTGGGGCGTGGGTATTGATTCGAAACTATCGTCGACGATGCGGGGCTCAAAAGACCCCTTTGCGGGTGGGTCGTCTATCATATTCTGAGGCTTTTTCAGAACTTCGAGCGCCCGAGCTTTGTGTGGGAGGCGCCGGATAAAGCCACGTTCCTCGAGGGCCGTAATAAGTCTGTGAATACCGGATTTTGACTTCAGGCCTAGCGCGTCCTTCATTTCGTCATAGGATGGCGGCACGCCGTTGGCGTTGAGATGATTATCGATGTAGGTCAGAAGTTGGTGTTGTTTGCGCGTAAGCATTCGAATTCCCCGTGGAAGTCTCCACAAGACGTGGAACAAATCATAAACACGGCGACATGTTCTAGTTTAGTTCTAATTTTGGGTCAAGAATCACGCATTCAAAAGCTGAAAACGCTGCCTCCTAGCGCAACGATTTCGACTGTTGTTCCAGCCTTAGCCGCCGCTCCGAACGGCGGGCGGATGATCAGGGCGTCGGCCCGGGCTATGTTTGCAAACATGGAACTGTCTTGTTTGTCGAAAGGCGTTGCAACTAGGTCGCCGTTTTCGTCTCGTTCCAGGGTCGCGCGCAGGTAATCTTCCCGTTCGTCGTTTTCAGTCAGGTCACGGCCAAGTTGGGCAGGCAGGGTAGGGGGCATAACGCTATCGATCCCCAGCATTTTCCGGATTGTGGGTGCCAAGAAGATAATAGCGCAAACCAGGGAAGACACCGGATTACCCGGCAGACCAATCAGGAAGGTGTCGCCGATTTTCCCGAACATAAGAGGCTTTCCCGGGCGCATGGCGATCCGCCAGAAATCGACCTCCAGGCCGATGTCTCCCAACACGCTTTGAATCAGATCATGATCGCCGACTGATGCGCCACCGGTTGTGACTAGGATATCGCTACCCTTGGCGCCCGCGGCCAGAGCCTTCAACCCGACTTCTTCGTCTGGCGCAATGCCTAGATCGATCGGTACCCCGCCATGGGCCTGTATGAAGGCGGACAAGGCCAAGGCGTTCGAGCTGACGATCTGGTCGGGGCCAATAGGGTCGCCCGGCATAACGATTTCGTCACCGGTTGCCAGGATAGAAATTCTCGGTTTTCTCCGAACTTTTAGCCACGGCAGGTTCATGGCGGCTGCAAGGCCAACATCCCGGGCCGAAAGAGTTTTTCCGGCCGGGATCAGCGCCTCGCCCTTGGCAAAATCGAGCCCGGCAGGACGAACAAATCGACCCTTAGTGGTCTCGCCATCGATGACGCGGACGGTTTCGTCCTGCAGATCGGTATTTTCCTGAATGACGATGGTATCCGCCCCTTCCGGAACAGGTGCACCGGTAAAAATGCGGACCGCCTCACCTTTTCTCACGTTACCGTCAAACCCATGTCCTGCCGGTGCATAACCGATAATTTTCAACTCGGCCGGCAAGGCGGTGATGTCCTCTGCGCGTACCGCGTATCCGTCCATGGCCGACACCGGCATGGGTGGCTGGCTGCGGCGGGAAACAAGATCTTCCGCAAGGGTTCTGCCAAGTCCATCGGCCACCGAAATTTGTTCGGCCGGCATCGTGGGTACGGCATCGAGGATGCGCTGACGAGCGTCGGCGACGGGTAGAAGGCCTTTATCAGACATGTCTAATCCGCTGCTCGGAATTCACCTGATTTACCGCCTGACTTATGTACCAGGCGTATCTCTGTAAGGCACATTTCGCGATCGACGGCCTTGCACATATCATAGACCGTCAGCGCGGCGGTGGAGACGGCGGTCAGTGCTTCCATTTCGACGCCGGTACGGCCGCTGACACGGCAGGTGGCGACAATATCTACGGCGTTGCGGTCCGGATCGCAGGTCAAGTCCACGTCGACTTTGTTCAGGGCGAGGGGATGACAGAGTGGGATAAGTTCGGACGTTCGCTTAGCAGCCATAATGCCAGCCAGGCGCGCAACAGAAATAACGTCGCCCTTTTTAACCGATCCATCGATGATCAAGCGCAGTGTTTCCGGCGCCATCAGCACGCTGCCGATAGCGGTCGCTTTACGGTCGGTAACGTCCTTTTCCGACACGTCGACCATGCGCGCTTCGCCGTCTTCTCCGATATGGGTGAGCTTTGCCACTATTCCGCCGCCTTGACCGCGTTGCGGTCTTTTAGCAGGTTGCGCGTCGCCGCTTCGACATCGTTCTGGCGCATCAGGGATTCACCGATCAGGAAGCATTTGGCGCCTGCCTCGTACATGGAGGCGAGGTCGTCCGGCGTATATAGGCCGCTTTCGCTTATCACAAGGCGGCCGGCATCTGTCACGGTCGGCGCCAACTGCCGGGTGGTTTCGATATCGGTTTTCAGGGTCTTAAGGTCGCGATTGTTGATGCCGAGAAGTGGGGATTTCAGTTTCATCGCGCGATCAAGCTCTTCCGCACTGTGTACCTCGATCAGGACATCCATTTCCCAATCCGTTGCCGCTGCCTCCAATTCAGCCGCCAAACCGTCATCTAGTGCCGCGAGGATCAGCAAAATGCAGTCGGCCCCAAGTGCGCGGGCTTCAGGCACCTGATACGGATCGATCATGAAATCCTTTCGGATTACCGGCAGAGAGACGGCGGATCTCGCGGTCACCAAATGCTCATCGGCTCCCTGGAAATACGGGATATCGGTGAGGACGGACATGCAGGTCGCGCCACCTTTTTCATAAGCGGAAGCTATAGCCGGTGGATCGAAATTTTCCCGGATCAGACCTTTGCTTGGAGAGGCTTTTTTTACCTCGGCAATCAGTCCGTATCGGCCGGAATCGGCCACCAGCTTGAGCGCCTTATAGAATCCACGTACAGGAGAAGCTTGTCGGGCCGCCGTCTCAGTATCAGCCAAAGATTGCGCTGTTTTGGCGGCGGCTACATGATCGCGTTTTTCCGCGCAGATTTTTGTCAGCGCATCACTCATTGGCACCCTCATCCTCGACAGGGATGACCTCGTTGGAGATTTCTATCATCCGGTTCAAAGCTGCTCTGGCGCTGCCATCGTCGATGGATTTAGCAGCAATTTCGGCGCCCTCCTTCAGGTTCCCTGCTTTTTCCGCAATGATCAGCGCGGCAGCAGACGTGAACAGCACGGTGTCGCGGTAAGCACTCGGCTTGCCATCAAGAAAGTCGTTAAGTGCCGATGCATTGAATTCCGCATCTCCGCCCGCGAGATCTTCAATATTGCAGCGGGGCAGGCCGGCGTCTTCCGGCGTTACTTGAAAGGTTTCGACTTTACCGTCTTCCATTGTGGCAACGCTGGCGGGACCGTTTGTCGCCAGTTCATCCAATCCACCCTCGCCGTGGACCACCCAGGCCCGCCGAGCGCCGAGCTGGGCCAGCACTTGGGCGACGGGTTCGACCCATTCAGGCGCAAAGACGCCGACCATCAACCTGTTGACCATCGCAGGGTTGGAGAGAGGGCCCAGCATGTTGAAGACAGTACGCACCGCCAGTTCGACCCTCGGACCGGCGACATGACGCGTCGCGCTGTGATGCCGCGGCGCCATCATGAATCCGATCTTGGCCTCCGCGATGGATTTCTCGATTAGGCGCATATCGCATTCGATGTTGACCCCGAGGGCCGTCAGAACGTCCGCGGCCCCCGATTTGGACGACAGTGCCCGGTTTCCATGTTTCGCAACCGGAATGCCGCATCCCGCGACGGCCAGGGCCGATGCCGTTGAAATATTCAGCGTGCCGCTGCGGTCGCCGCCGGTGCCGACAATATCCATTGCGTCGGTCGGGGCGGAAATTTTGGTTGCTTTGGCGCGCATCACGGTCGCTGCGGCGGCGATTTCGGTGACCGTTTCGCCACGCATACGCAGGCTCATCAAAAATGCGCCGATCTGGGCAGGCGTGGCGTCGCCGGACATGATAATATCGAACGCGGTTTCAGCCTGTTCGCGCGAAAATTCGTGGCCGTCCGCGGCGAGCGCGAGTATTCCCTTGAAGTCCATTAGATTACCGAGATTTCGAATGCGTACGGTTATACAGCAACTTGTCTGGCGCCGTTAATACGCGCAAATGAGCGGCCTGCAAACGGGTTTATCCTTCCGAAACCATTCCTTAACAATAATTCCGTCGGCGTCGGACCCTGTTTGCCAAAGCTGGAAGACATCGGGCACTGGTGCAGCTTCAAACAACTGAATAGATTTCCGCAGCGCCCGGGTTTGGCCACACAAAAGGGGAGACCATACATTGATAAGGTCGTGCACGCTCGCGGATTTTGATGCCATTCTTCAAGTTATTAATGATGGCGCGTCAGCCTATAAGGGCGTTATTCCCGACGACCGCTGGCACGAACCCTATATGCCGGCGGACGAATTACGGCACGAAATGGCATCGGGGGTTATTTTCTCCGGGGAAGAGGTGGGCGGTAGTCTGGTCGGCGTGATGGGGTCCCAGCCGGTAAAAGATGTCGTTCTTATTCGGCATGCCTATGTTCTATGCCATCGCCAACGGCGGGGAACCGGCAGCCGGTTGCTCAAGCACCTGATTTCTGCCGCGCCCCGACCAGTACTGATTGGGACCTGGGCGGCGGCCCGTTGGGCCATCCGGTTTTATGAAAAGAACGGATTTACCGTTGTCGACGGGGAAGAAAAGGACCGGGTGCTAGATCTATACTGGGATATTCCCCAACGTCAGGTTGAAACATCCGTGGTACTGGCCGATGTCAGGGCGAGCAGGGAAATTGTCCGCACGTCTGGAGATAATACGGAAGGTAATCTCTCCGGCTTAATTCTTCCCTGACCGGCTCTGACTAGCGCCCGCGGCCGTATCCTTGGTTGCTGAAATACGCGTCCAGCGCGGCCTGATCGATCGACACGGAATACTCCTGGCGAAGGGCGTGGGTGTATTCCTGAAGGATATCGTTGGCGATCCCGGCGGTAAGGGCTTCGCGTAACTCCTTTAAATCGCCATCGTTGTAATCGATTTTTGCATTCTCAATATCTTTCAGCCGCGCAACGGCATAGCCATCCTGCGTTGGGGCCATCACCACATCGCCAACTTTCGCTTTGAAAAGACCAGCCAGAATTGTTGGCGGAATTGCATTCCTTCCACCCGCATAGAAGCGGGAAACCGCCGCAGGTGTTTCTACCGTCAGGTTTTTCGAAGCAGCAATTTCAGCGAGCGGCGTTCCGCCTTTTGCCCGATCCTGGATTTCTTTTGCCATTTTCTCTGCGACGTCGTTCAACTGGGAAATCTGCCAAGCCGTTTTTACCTGCGCCCTGACTTCGGAAAGAGGGCGTTTTACGGCTTCCTTAATTTCGTCAACCCGCAGCATGAAAAAACCGCCGCTGGACGTTTCCATAAGGTCGCTGGTCTGGCCTTTTTCAGTGGTGAAGGCGATCTCGACGAAGCTGGGATCGGCGGGCAAACCTTGCAGTGTTTCACCGGTCTGCAGTTTTTTCTCGGCATCGAGGAATTGAACAGTACGAACCCGCCCGCCGGCGCCCCTAGCCGCGTCTTCTATACTTGCGCCGCCGGCAAGGGCGTCTTCGACCTGATCAGCACGTTTCACCAGTTCGTCTAGTGCAAGGTCCCTGGAAATATCGTCCGAGATTATCTTCCTAACTTCGTCGAGTGTTGGTTCCCGGCCTTCCTGGATTTCCGTGACGCGAAAAATATGCCATCCGAGCGGTGATTTGATGGGATCGCTGAAATCGCCCTTCTGTAGAGCGAACGCAACCTTTGCGAGATCAGGGAGAAGTTCTCTTTCCACGACGAGGCCAAGTTTAATGTCGTCGCCCGATTTACCGGAAATTTCCTTTGCGACGTCACCGAATTTTTTACCATCCCCAAGTAGGGCATGGGCGCGTTTGGCCGCTTCTTCATCTTTGGCCAAAATTTGCTCCAGTCCCCGGCGTTCGGGAATAGAAAGTGAGCTTAGCCGGTCTTGGTATTCTTCCTGAATACGCTCCGCAGATGGGGAAAGTTCTTTCGCCGTCGCTACGGGGTCGAGGAATAACAGGGAAAGCTTGCGATATTCAGGCGCCATGAACAGCGTGGAGTTTTTGTCCAGAAATGCTTGAAGTACGGTATCGTTGGGTTGCTTGCGTCCACTCGCCTGGCCGCGTTTGATATTGACGATTTCGGCGGATCTTTTTTCGTAACGATATTTGTAAACCGTATCGGCCAATATCTTCGGCGCTTTTGCGCCGGCCGTGATGACACCGCCGACATAGTCCTGCTGTGTATCTTGGCGCAGGGAGACAACATAGGCGCCTTCGCTTAGCCCGTTATTCGCGAGCGTGGTCCGGAATATCGATGGATCAAACTCACCGAGGGCGTTGCGAAAGGTCGGATTACGCCGGATCTGCCTGCGAATTTGTTCGTCACTGACCAGCAGACCGAGTTCCGCCGCCTGCAGTGCGAGTAACCTACGGGCAATAAGTCCATTTACCGTCGCGTCAGCAACGCCCAGGTTTCTTGCCTGTTCGGCATCGATATTGCTGACACGGCCGCGGATGCGCTCCATTTCGCGCCGGAACTGTTCCTGAAATTCCCGCTGAGTAACTTTCGTGTCGCCGACTGTGGCGACTTCGTTTGGATTGGAAATCACGCCAGCCATATCGCCAATGCCCCACACCGCGAAGCTGAGTATCAACAGCGACGCCAGTACGATCATGACGTATTTGCCAATACCCTTTTTCATACTTTCAAGCAGCATATCTTTTCTCGCTCTTGCGGAAGGCAGTCAACTCAAACGCTTAAAGGCGCGGCATCATAGGTTCGGTCCCACTGACCGGCAAGGCAAAGCACCGCGATCAGGCAAACTTTGGCGTCCGCCCATTCTGTATGTTAAATAGCCGGCGATTACATTTCTGAAAACCGGAATATCCGATGGACAACACGCCCCGGCCGCTTATTGCAGGAAACTGGAAAATGCATGGCAGTAATGCTTTCGCCGCTGAACTGGCGGGTTCGTTATCAGATAAGGTTTCCAACGCCGGTCACAACAGTTTTGACATGCTTTTATGCCCGCCCGCGCCGCTAATGGGATCTACACTCGCGGCAATCGGAGCCGCGTCAATTGCTCTCGGAGGGCAGGATTGTCATAGCGCAGAGCAGGGCGCCCATACCGGCGATATCTCGGCCGGTATGCTGGCAGATGCCGGATGTTCCTATGTGATTGTCGGCCATTCGGAGCGGCGGGCCGATCACGGGGAGACCGATGATGTCGTAATGGGGAAGGCGGCTGCTGCGCAGACGGCGGGGTTGGCCCCCATTGTGTGTGTTGGCGAAACTCTCGATCAGCGTGATGCCGGGGAGGCAATTGAGGTGGTGACGTCGCAGGTTGTAGGGTCGGTACCAGATGGATCTAGTGCCGGAACTATCGTGATTGCTTATGAGCCGGTCTGGGCAATCGGTACGGGCCGGACGCCGACAGCGGTGGATATCGAAAAAGTTCACGGTGCCATCAGGTCGGCCATCGACGGCGTGATCGGAAACCCCGGTCAGGTTCGTCTGCTATATGGTGGTTCGGTGAAAGCGGGAAATGCCGAAGAAATACTCGCGCTGGAGAACGTGAACGGTGCGCTGGTCGGCGGAGCCAGCCTCAAAGCCGAGGAATTTTGGGCGATAGCGCAAGCATGCTGACGATTTAAGCTTGCCCGTTACTGCAAAAACGTCTGGCATTCCGCGGCGATAGGGATTAAATCTCCGCCGCCTCTGGAAAGAATGAAGCCATGCTCGAAGTACTGCTAATTATTCATCTTTTGCTTGCCATCGCCCTGGTGGTCGTCGTTCTGATACAACGGAGCGAAGGCGGTGCGCTTGGTATGGGCGGTGGCAACATGGGCGGGATGATGACAGCGCGCGGCACCGCGAACCTGCTTACCAGGGCCACCGGGGTGATCGCTGCCTGTTTCATTTGCACTAGCCTTTTGCTTGCAATTCTCTCGTCGTCGAACCGGGCGCCTAAATCCATTCTGGATGGTCCTTCGGGAGCTACGATCAACACGCCGGCCTTGCCGGAAAAACCCACCGCGCCATCAGTGCCGCTCGCAAAGTAAAAAACTTTCTGAACGAATCGATTTAGGGCGTTTTTTACTCGCTGCGCCTTTCACAGAGGGCAATGATTGCTGTAAGCTGTCGGTCCATGACGCGGTACGTTTTTATCACCGGCGGAGTGGTTTCCTCACTCGGAAAAGGGCTCGCATCTGCATCTCTTGGCGCACTTCTTCAGGCGCGCGGGTACCGAGTGCGACTGCGTAAGTTGGACCCCTATCTGAATGTTGACCCGGGCACCATGAGCCCGACCCAGCATGGAGAGGTCTACGTCACCGATGATGGAGCCGAAACCGATCTAGATCTGGGGCATTACGAACGTTTTACCGGCGTGCCTGCCCGAAAGAGCGACAACGTCACCACCGGGCGCATCTATACCGACGTGATAGAAAAGGAACGCAGGGGTGATTACCTGGGCGCAACGGTGCAGGTTATTCCTCATGTAACGGACGCGATTAAGGAGTTTGTGGTCAGGGATGTTACGGACGAGGATTTCGTCCTTTGCGAGATCGGCGGCACGGTGGGCGATATCGAAAGCCTGCCGTTTCTCGAAGCCATCCGTCAGCTTGGCAACGAACTGGGGACGGAACAGTCGATGTTCATCCATCTGACGCTGGTGCCTTACCTGAAATCCGCCGGTGAGTTGAAGACAAAACCGACACAGCATTCGGTGAAAGAACTGCAGAGCGTCGGTATCCAGCCCGATATGATCCTTTGCCGCTGCGAACAGGATATTCCGGCCGGGGAGCGGAAAAAGATCGGTTTGTTCTGCAATGTGCCGGTGGACAATGTGATCAGCGCGCCTGACGTGGGCACGATTTACGAGGTTCCGATCAGCTACCATGAACGCGGTCTGGACAGGCAGCTGGCCAAGCACTTTCGGCTGGCTTCAACGGTCATTGATCTCGATCTCAGCCGCTGGAGCGACATTGTTGACCGGGTGAAAAACCCGGAAGGCGAAGTCACGATCGCCGTGGTCGGCAAGTACACTAATCTATTGGATTCATACAAATCCTTGGCCGAAGCTCTGGATCACGGCGGTATCGCCAACAACGTTCGAGTCAACATGAACTGGATAGATTCAGAGATTTTCGAATCCGAAGATGCCGTTCATTACCTGTCGGACGTGGAAGGTATTCTGGTCCCAGGTGGCTTCGGAGAGCGGGGCGCGGAGGGAAAAATAGCGGCAGCGAAGTTCGCCCGCGAACACAACGTGCCGTATTTCGGGATCTGTTTCGGGATGCAGATGGCGGTGATCGAGACAGCGCGCAGCCTGGCCGGAATTGAAAAGGCGGGATCGACTGAATTCGGGGAGTGCGACGAAGCTATTGTGGGCCTGATGACGGAATGGGTGCGTGGAAACAAATTGGAACGCCGGGGTGCCGGTGACAATCTTGGTGGCACGATGCGGCTTGGGGCCTATGACTGTATGCTTGTCGACGGTTCCCTGGTCCGGAGCATTTACGCCGAAAAACAAATCAGCGAACGTCACAGGCATCGGTTTGAAGTGAACATCAACTACAAGCAACGGCTGGAAGAGGCAGGCGTGGTATTTTCCGGCCTGTCGCCGGATGGCGTGTTGCCTGAAATCGTCGAATTGCCGAGCCACCCCTGGTATGTGGGTGTTCAGTTTCATCCCGAGCTGAAATCCAAGCCATTCGATCCTCATCCGTTGTTTGAATCCTTTATTGGCGCCGCCGTTCAACATTCCCGACTTGTGTAGTGATCCACGATGACAGCCGCTAATCGTATTGAAATCGGCGAAGTGACCGTCGCCAATGACCTGCCGTTTACGTTGATAGCGGGCCCCTGCGCCCTGGAAAGCCGAGGCCACGCGCTGGAAGTATCCGCTGCCCTGAAAGAGATTACGACCGGTCTTGGCATCGGTCTGATCTACAAAACCTCGTTTGACAAAGCCAACCGTACTTCGCTGGATAGCCCGCGCGGCATGGGGCTTGCAGAAAGCCTGCCGGTCCTGGCAGAAGTCCGTGAGGATATGGGTTGTCCCGTACTTACGGATGTTCACCTTCCTGAGCATTGCGGACCTGTGGGCGAAGCAGTTGATATCATTCAGATTCCAGCCTTTCTCAGCCGGCAGACAGACCTGATCATTGCTGCCGCCGAAACGGGAAAAGCACTGAACATAAAAAAAGGTCAGTTCTTGGCACCCTGGGACATGGCGAACGTGGTTAAAAAGGCGCAAGCTGTGGGAAACGACCGCGTCATGGTTTGCGAACGCGGTACATCTTTCGGGTACAATACGCTGGTCTCTGACATGAGATCCCTGCCTATCCTGGCGCAGACCGGTTGTCCTGTTGTTTACGATGCAACCCATTCGGTGCAGCAACCGGGCGGTCAGGGTAATGTTTCGGGGGGTCAGCGAGAATTCGTGCCGGTGCTTGCCCGCGCAGCGGTTTCTATCGGCGTTGCGGCGTTATTCATGGAGACACATCCGGATCCTGATACCGCACCCTCCGACGGCCCGAATATGGTCCCACTGAAAAACCTCCCCTCTATACTGGAAACGCTTGTCGAACTGGACCGGATCGCAAAAGCTTCTCCGATTTCGATTTAGACCCTATTTACCGACCGGCGGATTGCGCTGCGTCTTTGTGACGGGTATCTATCCGCCGTTCCATCTATCCTCTGAACAGGGATTGTTTCATGTCCGCCATAGTCGATATTCACGCTCGCGAGATCTTGGATTCCCGCGGCAATCCGACGGTCGAGGTTGAGGTAGAACTTGAAACTGGCGCCGCCGGCCGGGCTGCGGTCCCCTCAGGGGCTTCCACCGGGGCCTATGAAGCGGTTGAACTTAGAGACGGTGACGCCGAACGGTTTGGGGGTAAGGGTGTTTTGACTGCGGTTTCCGCCGTCAACAATGAAATCTTCGAGGCCCTTTCCGGCATGGATGCGGATGAACAGGTCCTGCTGGATGAGCGCATGATCGAACTCGACGGCACGGAAAATAAGGGCCGTCTGGGCGCAAATGCGATTCTTGGAGTTAGTCTGGCGCTCGCAAAAGCCGCCGCGGACGACGCCGGGCTGCCTTTATACCGCTATTTGGGCGGGGCGTCTGCCAGGGTTTTGCCAGTACCGATGATGAATATCCTGAATGGCGGGGCGCACGCGGACAATCCCATCGATTTTCAGGAATTCATGGTGATGCCGGTCAAGGCTGACAGCTTTAGCGACGCTCTGCGTTGGGGGGCGGAAATCTTTCACGCGCTCCGTTCGCGACTGTCCAAGGCCGGGCACAACACCAATGTTGGGGACGAAGGCGGCTTCGCACCTGATCTGGGGGGCACGAGGGACGCTCTGGACTTCGTGATGCAGGCGATTGAAGAAGTCGGGTTTAAAGCAGGAGAAGAGGTTTACATCGCCTTGGATTCCGCTTCGACTGAGTTCTACAAAGAGGGCAGCTACATCCTTAAAGGTGAGGGGAAAACACTCTCTGCGGCGGAGATGGCGGATTACTACGCGTCGCTCTGTGACAGCTATCCGATTATCTCTATCGAGGACGGTCTGGCGGAAGACGACTGGGACGGATGGAAGGTGTTAACCGATAAGCTCGCGGACTGTGTGCAGCTGGTGGGGGATGATCTGTTCGTTACCAATCCAGCGCGGCTCTCAGTCGGCATTGAGAGAGGTGTCGCGAATTCGATCCTGGTCAAGGTCAACCAGATTGGTTCATTGACCGAAACGCTTGCCGCGGTTGAACTGGCGCACAAAGCATCCTACACAGCGGTGATGTCGCACCGGTCGGGGGAAACCGAAGATACAACCATTGCCGACCTGGCTGTTGCCACGAATTGCGGCCAGATAAAAACCGGGTCGCTCGCCAGATCGGATCGGTTAGCTAAATACAATCAATTGCTTCGGATAGAAGAGGACCTCGGACCAGCTGCCCTGTATGCGGGGCGCAGCGTTTTGCGGCGAACTAACGAGTCAAATAATTAATTTGAGTCGTTTTAAAAATATCCGGCATTAAAAATTATCTTTTTTACCTAATTTGAGTCTTTTTATTGACGAGACGAATCGATTTGTGATTCAATTCGTTTATGGGAGCTGCACTCGAAATTAAACGCCGGTCGCGCCGCATGATAGTTCCAATCATCGGGGCGATATTCGTGGCTTATTTCCTGGTTCATGCTTTCCACGGTGAGCGCGGCATTCTCGCCT
>CAJWUK010000032.1 GCA_913047365.1 uncultured Alphaproteobacteria bacterium
CCGGCCGGTTCATCCTTCACGCTGGGATATGGCCTGGCCGTCTACGAAGCCGTCGCCAACTATCTCGAAAACCACAGCCACGAATTGGTCGGCGCATCGCTGCGAAACGAAGCAGCGTCCAAAAACGGGATTGCGACAACGGAACCCGAAGGAACCCTGTCATGAGGTCATCAATTTTCATCGCCGTAGCCATCGCGGTTGCCGCAACGGCCTGGATCGCCTCGGGTCAGTTCGGAGACACTGAAGGAAACGCCTCCAGCAGAAATCCCCAGGCATCAAAAAAACCCGTCGACGCGCCGCTGATTTCGGTCCGTGTAAAAGCCGTTCAGGCCCAGACGCGAACGGGGTACGTACTGTTAAACGGACGCACCGAGGAATCCCGTCGCGTAACCCTTCGCGCTGAGACTCGGGGGCCTATCGTGGACGTGCCAGGCGAAGAAGGCCACACGCTCGAAGCCGGCGACGTCATTGCCCGACAGAACGTGGAAGACCGCAAGGCGCGCATGGCGGAAGCCAAGGCATTGGTCCGCCAAAGGGAAATCGAATACAAGGCAGCCGCGCAACTCGCGAAAAAAGGTTTCCGGTCGGGCACAAAACTGGCCGAAGCCCGCGCCAACCTGGATGCCGCTCGTGCCAAGACGAAGGGTATGAGCATCGACCTGTCTCGCACCACCATCCGCGCACCGTTCAGGGGCGTCTTGGAAACGCGGGACGTCGAAAAAGGCGATTTCGTCAAAGCCGGCGACAAGATTGCGTCCTTCGTCGATCTCGACCCCATTCTCGCCGTCGGATATGTTTCCGAACGAGATGTGGGGGCCTTGGGGGTCGGGCGCCCGGGCCGGGTCACGATGATTGACGGCACCGTTATCGATGGAACGGTTCGTTACATCGCCTCTGTCGCCGACAAAAAGACCCGATCCTTTCGGGTGGAAATGCAAATACCGAACCCCGACCACCGCATTCGCGCCGGACTTACTGGCGAGTTGACCCTCCCACTGGCCGAAATTTCCGCCCATTTGATTTCACCCGCGGTTCTGACGCTCGCAGATGACGGGCGGATCGGGGTGCGGATCGTCGATCCTTTAGATATCGTTCGCTTCGTTCCGGTCAAGATACTTTCCAACACCCCTGATGGTCTCTGGATTGCCGGACTACGCAATCGCGACCGCCTGATCACGGTAGGCCATGAATACGTAAAGGCCGGACAGAAGGTTCGGCCGGTGTCGGTAGCGACCGTCGCCGGATCCTGATATGACGATCATCGACGCCGCACTGTCACGATCGCGCACCGTCATCTCAGTGCTTTGCCTACTGCTGGTCGTCGGGTTCTCAACCTACGTCAATATTCCCAAGGAAGCGCGGCCGGACGTCAATATCCCCATCATATACGTCTCCATGTCATTGAAGGGAATATCTCCGGAAGACGCGGAGCGACTGCTAGTCCGCCCGATGGAAGCCGAACTGAAATCCATCGAAGGCGTCAAGGAGATGCGTTCCAGTGCCTTTCAGGGCGGGGCAAACGTACTGCTCGAGTTCGAAGCGGGCTTCGATGCAGACGAGGCGCTGAACGACGTCCGCGAAAGAGCGGATATCGCAAAGGCTGACCTTCCAGACGACGCTAAAGAACCCGTGGTGGAGGAAGTCAATCTAAGTCTTTTCCCGATCATCATCGTCACGTTGGGCGGCGAGGTCCCGGAACGCACGTTGTTGAAGATGGGCCGGGACCTGCAGGAAAAGATCGAAGACATTGGTGCGGTTCTCGAAGTCAAGATCGGCGGCGACCGCGACGAACAGGTCGAAATCGTGATTGATCCCCTGTTGATCGATTCCTACGGACTAGATCCGCGAAAAATACTGGACACCATCAGCCGCTCCAACCAGTTTATCGCCGCCGGCTCACTGGACGGCAACGCAGGAAGTTATGCGGTCAAGGTTCCCGGACTATTTGAGAACCTGAACGACATCCTGAACATGCCGCTGAAAACCAGCGGCGATTCCGTGGTTACCGTGCGCGATGTCGCGACGGTGCTGCGTAGCTTTGAAGACCGGAAAACATATGCCCGGCTGAACGGGCAGCCGGCAATTTCGCTGGAGGTAAAGAAGCGAACCGGCGAAAATATCGTCGAAACCGTGAATGCCGTGAAAGCGCTGGTCGAAGAACAGCGCAAGAATTGGCCTCCGGCCATCTCAGTCACGTTCTCCGGCGACGATTCAAAGAATATCCGCGACATGCTGCGCGATTTGCAGAATAACGTATTGTCAGCGGTTCTTTTGGTGATGATCATCATCGTGGTGGCGCTTGGCATTCGCACCGGCATTCTGGTCGGCATCGCGATACCCGGGTCCTTCCTGACCGGTATTCTTGTTCTCGGCGCCTTCGGCTTGACCGTGAACATTGTTGTACTGTTCGCGCTCATCCTGTCTGTCGGCCTCCTTGTGGACGGCGCGATCGTCGTCACGGAATACGCCGACCGCAAGATGATCGAAGGCGTGCCGCGCACCGCAGCGTATGCGGAAGCAGCCAAGCGGATGTCTTGGCCCATCATCGCCTCGACCGCGACCACCCTCGCCGCCTTCCTGCCGCTCCTCTTCTGGCCGGGGACTGTCGGCGAGTTCATGAAGTTTTTGCCGATTACGCTGATCGCCACGCTGACGGCATCCATGGCGATGGCGCTGGTATTCGTCCCCACCCTCGGCGCCCAGATCGGCCTCCCCGGGGCGAAAGACGTCAAGATCGTGTCCCGCATGGAAGCCATGGAAACCGGCGATATAAACAGCGTCGGAGGATTTACGGGGTTTTACATCCGCTGCCTACGGACCGTATTGAACCACCCGGCGAAGTTTGCGCTGACGGCGGTTGTCGCGCTCGTCGCCGCCTGGGTGCTCTACACCAATTTCGGACGCGGCTTCGAATTTTTCCCCAAGGTCGAACCGGACCGTGCGGTGATGAAAGTCTTTGGCCGGGGCAACATGTCGGTAGACGAAAAGGCCCAGCTGGTGGGCGAAGTCGAATCCAAGATCCTAGATCTTCAACGCGAACGCGGCGAATTGAGCGCGGTCTATATTCTTTCCGGCAAACAGCAACGGCGCGACGATGCACCCGCCGACATCATCGGGACGATCAATCTCGAATTTTCCGACTGGGATACACGTCGGTCCGCCGACGAAATTCTCGCCGATATAGTCGACCGGACGAGGAGCCTTGCAGGTATTTACCTGGAAACCTCCAAAGAAGAAGCCGGTCCTCCCATCGGGAAACCCATCCATATTCTGGTGACATCCCGCTCGCCCGAGAAAATCTCGCCTACAGTCGCCCGCATTCGGGAACAACTGAACAGCATGCAGGGCCTTAAGGACATCGAAGACGGCCGGCCCGTTCCGGGCATCGAATGGGAGATGAAAGTCGACCGGGCTCAGGCTGCGAAGTTTGACGCCGATGTCGCGGTCGTGGGCAGCATTGTGCGTCTGGTCACCAACGGGCTGAAAGTGACCGATTACCGCCCGTACGACGCCGATGACGAGATCGACATCGTGATCCGGTACCCATCCGACAAACGCACACTCGACCAGCTTGACCGCATCCGCGTCCAGACGCCTAAGGGGCTGATCCCACTCAGCAACTTCATCAAACGCACACCCAAACAGCAGACGCGTGAATTACGGCGTACCGACGGAAAGCGTTCCATGACCGTGAAGGCTGATCTGCTGCCAGGTATTCTTGCCGACAACAAGGTTCGTGAGATCCGGTCCTGGGTGGAAAATGAGGCGAATTTTGATCCCGACATTACCATCGTGTTCAAGGGTGAGGATGAGAAACAGAAAAGGGCCGGTGCCTTCCTCGGCCGCGCCTTTGGAATTGCGTTGTTCCTGATGGCCATCATTCTGGTGACCCAGTTCAACCGGTTCTATTCGGCGTTCTTAATCCTAACAGCCGTAATCATGTCGACCGTTGGCGTGATGCTCGGCCTGCTGGTCATCTCCCAGCCCTTTGGCATCGTAATGAGCGGAATCGGCGTCATCGCGCTGGCGGGCATCGTGGTCAACAACAATATCGTGCTGATCGATACGTTTGATCGCATCGCAAAATCCGCCGGATCCGCGCGCGAAGCGATTCTACGCACCGGTGCCCAGCGCCTGCGCCCTGTCCTGCTGACAACAGCAACAACGATAATCGGCCTACTACCGATGGTGACCCGGGTGAATATCGATTTTGTGACCCGAGAAATCACCATCGGCGCACCGTCGACCCAGTGGTGGCAGCAGCTATCGACCGCTATCGCCTTCGGGCTGGCATTTGCCACCCTGCTGACCCTCTTCGTGACACCATCGTTGTTGATGATCCGCGCGAACATTTCCGTATGGGTCGAACGGCGGCGGGCGGCAAAGGCGGAACTGGCGACTGTGGGATAATCACCGGAATTCGCTTTTTCGTTTTAGTCGTCGCTTGAACTGGTCGAACCTATTTGGCAAGCTCGTCGCATAATGAATAAAGGGAATAAATAGGTGCGGAACAGCCTTGCCGGTCAATTCTAAAACCCACCATTTTAGCAACCGCAACGGCTTTCGTATTCATTTAGAGTTTAGAAATAAAAACGGTCTGGGGAAGAAGGCCGAGACTTTCAGAACCATCCAGAGCGGTAAACTCTTTCTGATTTTCTATGCAGCACCTTCACTTTCCTTCTTCGACTGCAATATTGGGCGCATTAGCAAACGGCCCTGAGCGCGTCGTGTAAAGCAGGTGCTACTTCTTGACGTTCCTTTACCGAAGTCAGTAAACGTTGGGAAATTCTCCCGAGTAGCCGGATGACCTAACCATGCCCCTAGACATGTCAAACCAGCCGGAGTTGGCAATTCCGTTCGAATCCACCCGTGCCCTGCTTACCAAATGGCAGGCCCGGGACCCAGGCAAGACCGCTATTGTCGATCTGGACCAGAATGACAAATCGATTACCTGGGGCCAGCTCGCCAATGAAGCGGACAAGGTTGCGCAATATCTCTCCGACAATGGCGTGAAGCCTGGGGAAAAGGTCGCCGTTCTGTCAGACGAAAATATCGAAAAACTGATCGTCTGGATGGGCATCTGGCGGTTCGGAGCGGCGATCTGCCCGCTGAACGTTGAGATGAACGAAGTTCACTTGGTCGAAATTCTGGAAGGCATCAAACCGGCGCTGACCCTCTGGCACCACGAACTTGACGGCTCCAAGCTGACTGCGGGGCTAACAAACCCTGCCCTCAAGTTCGGTAACTGGAACTTAGAAAAGGGCGATGCCATCGACGCCGGGGAATTATTCACCCTGCTTGCGGGGTATCCGGATAGGGCCGGCGCCGATATTGAAAGTGAAAACAGCGCAGAGGATCTATCCTGCATCTTCTGCACGTCCGGGACGACTTCGAAGCCCAAGAGCGTCGTATACAACCACATGGCCTATTGGCTGAACGGGCTGAATACGCTCGATATGCTGGGCCTCACTGAAGACGATAAAACACTCGAATACAGGTCATTCGGATGGAACTCAGCGCAGATCCTTAGTCTGATGCCCTGGCTGCAGACCGGGTTGACCATGCATATCGCAAAACGCTTTTCCAGATCCCGTTTCTTTGACTGGATTCGCCATCATGAAATCACTTTTTCAGCAGGCGTGCCAACGGTCGTGAACATGCTCCTTAACGAGCCGCCGCCAGAAGACGAACGTGAAGTTCCATCTCTGAGGCTGATGACCTGTTCCACCGCGCCCCTGTCACCCGACCAGTGGGAGAAATTCGAATCCATGTATGGTGTCACCCTACTGCAGCTCTACGGCATGTCGGAAGCCGGGTGGATTTGCGGCAACCGTCACTATCGTCGACAAATGGGAACCGTGGGGCCGCCCGCGAAACACCAGGAATTCATCATCGTGGACGGCAAAGGAAATCATTGCCCGCCGCAATCGGAAGGCGAGATAACAATCGGCGGCCCTCAAACCTGTATGGGCACTGTTTCACCCAAAGGGGCATTCGAAGATCTCTCGACTGCCCGAATCAAAACCGGCGACCTTGGCATTATGGATGAAGACGGTTTCGTCACAGTGACCGGTCGGACAAAAGATCTGATCATCCGGGGTGGGGTCAATATCGCACCTCTGGAAATCGATAATGTGCTGCTGAAGAACCCGGGTATCCGGGAAGCCGCCGCCGTCGGCGTTCCGGACAAAATTTATGGCGAAGAAGTCGTCGCCTACGTAGCCGTGAAGAACGGTGAATCGCTCACTGAGGATGATGTAAAAATTTGGTGTACCGACTCATTGCCCGATTTTAAAGCTCCCAAACAGGTTCATTTCCTCGACGATCTACCAAAATCAGACCGGGGTAAGGTCCTTCGCGACGAATTGAAGGATATCTGGAAAGCCGCGCAAAACTAATAAATCGAGGGTTTTCAGCGTTTTCCGTTGCCCGTTTTAGCGTTGTTTAACAGCTCCCGTAATAGCCATTAAGCCTATATACGGACGGAGATTAGGCGGACGGAGAAGTGTGGGCATCCCGGCACAAAACGCCCAAAACACGGAGACGCCAGAACAACAGGATTTACCTTCCCATGAGGTCCCGTTTTCCTTCCGCATCGTCGGACGCCCGTTTAAAGCCTGTGTTTAGGATGATGCCGGAGGGTCGCGCCTGACCGTTAGTTTTGACACGGGCAACCTCCCCTATAGCGCGGAAAAACAGCACGGGACGCCGGTCAGCTATGATGATGCTTAGTGCCGCCAGCAAGCTCTTCTTTTTACCCAGTATGCTGACCAATCTGCGCAAGATATCGGTGCTTACATCAGAAACGCCCCACGACGCAGCAGACCCCAAAATACCACCACCTGCGTAGCGGCAACGCTGCTGCCATTCCTGGCGATGATCGCTACCTGTCTTGCCGGCCCATTGTTTGAAAAAATAGGGAGGCTAGGCTCTAATTGATTTTCGGCAGGACAAATACCTGCCCGGGATAGATAAGATCCGGATCCCTGATCTGGTCCTTGTTCGCTTCGAATATTTCAGTATAGCGCAGCCCGCTGCCATAGGTATGGCGGGCCAGGCGCCACAGGCTGTTACCCGGCTGGACTAGGGCGACCGTACCCGGCGGCAGATTTCCCACCGGCGTCGCCCGCAGGAAGGGCAATTCAATACGCGCCAGGGTTTTCCCGTCCGAATCAACACTATCAGCCCGGAGCCGGTACAGCCCAGTCGGGACATTGGCTTCGGGTTTTAGCCGCCAGATTCCCCTTTCGTCGCCCCGGGCGCGGCCGATAAATTTATTATTGAGATAGACCCGCACCTCAGTGCCAGGTTGCACGCGGCCGGACAACGCCAAATTTTCACCTCTCCGCCCGTAATCGATGGCATCGACAGCTAGACCCTTGCCGCCGACGCCGGCGGGCGTTTGGAGCACCACGGGTGCGTTACCTTCCTTTTTCGGTATGGCAACCACAAGCGAACCTGCGGGTTTTTCGACTTCGCGGCCCGCCAGATCTTTGCCTCTTTCCGGAACGACAACTACCACTTTTCCCCCCGACGCCATTTCGGTTGCGTCGGGCAATTTTGCCGTAACAGTTAGCTCGTAGGTCCCGGCCGGCAGCGGCTGCTGGGGCACCAGCACCCACTTGCCCCGTTTGTCCGCCTTGACCAAGCCAGAGATCTTGTCCCCATGCCGGACGATGATCTCAGAATCAGGCGGCGCACGCCCCGCAATGACGGTGTCGCCCTGCGGGTTCACCCGAACGATATCGAAAGCTGGCGGGTTCGGCTTAGCAACAGCCTTTCCCGACGATGACGGCGGTCGCTTTGCCATGGACGGAGGTTTCTTATTGGAAGATTTTGATGTCCGGCCGAACCGGGAAGCAGATGGTTCAGTTTTCTTTGCTGGCCGGCCCGACGCCGTTGAGGGGGGGCGCGTATTAGAAATGGCTAATGGCCCGGTTGCGATCGGCCGATCCGGTTCCCGGTCGATAAAGAGCGTAAGAATAATAGACGCCACGATAACCGCCGCGCCGGCTATTCCGACAATGAGGGGCCTGTTCACGTCATGCTACCGTTTTGAGCGTCCCTTTCACCCCCGAACATAAGGGTCTTCCGCGGAATCGCACGAAAAATATGCGCGTTTCCTCGCTTAGAGCGCATTCCGGACGGGTTTCAGGGATTTTAGATAATCCGCAATGGCGGCACGGTCAGCATCCGTCATTTTACCGGTGTTGTGCGCTATCACATCCGCCATCAGGGATCCGGCAAAATCGAAGTCCGGCGTTTGACCGGATTTCAGATATTCCACGATCTCCTCTTTCGACCAGCCTAGCCCGGTTTCCGGATCCGGGGTGATATTGGGCACGGATTCTCCATCCGGGCCAACCTTCGTGCCCCCCATCCATCGGTCGTAATCAAGCCCGCCAATAAAATTGCGAGGCGTATGGCATTCGCCGCAATGGGCCAGCGCGTCAGAGAGATAGGCACCCCGGTTAACAGATGCCGACATTGACGGATCGGGACTAAATTCGCCTTCGCGGAAGAACAACATCTTCCAACCCGTCTGCAAAAACCGCCAACTGAACGGAAACCCGGTATCGTGAGGGGTCGACGGACGGTCCACCGACGGCAGCGAGAACAGATATGCCTTAATTGCCCGGGCATCATCCGACTTCATTTTTGTAAAGGACGTATAGGGAAATACTGGAAAATAATGGGTGCCGTCCGGCCGCACGCCTTCACGCATGGCGCGGATGAAATCATCGTCCGACCAGTTGCCGATCCCGTGTTCTTTATGCGCAGTAATATTCGGCGGATGAAATGTACCGAACGGCGTGACTATAGGTGCGCCCCCGGCGAACGACCTGCCTTTCTTTCTGAAATCCGTATGGCAACTAGCGCAGCCGCCCGCAATCGTCAGATACCTCCCCTTGTCTACCATATCGACCTGTGCGATCGCCGGTCCACCAATTAGCATTGAGACCACTGCCATCAGAATCGAAAACAAACTCGAAGAACTGCTGGGCATCGTGTCATGTCTCCAGATAGTAGAATCGGCGGTGCGTTGATGAAGTCCGATATTCTTGGTTTCTCTGGAACGGTCAAGTAATGCCTGTCACAATCATTTAATAATTGCCGGATTTCCATCAATGACCAGCTCCCACGTAAAATCGATATGCGTATTCTGCGGTGCGTCCCTGGGCGCCGATCCCGCTTTCAAAGATGCGGCGGAAGATCTTGGGGCCCGCATGGCGGCTCAGGGCATCCGTTTGGTTTTCGGCGCGGGCCACGTCGGGATGATGGGAACCGTCGCCGACGCGGTTCTGGCAGGCGGCGGCGAAGCGGTCGGCGTGATCCCTGAATTCCTGCACGACAGGGAACTGGCGCATCAGGGTCTTACTGAATTGCACGTCGTCGACAGTATGCATACCCGTAAACGCATGATGTTCGACCTGTCGGATGCGTTTTTCGTGCTGCCGGGCGGTCTTGGAACACTGGAAGAGGCCTTCGAGGTGATTACCTGGCGTCAGCTTGGCCGGCATGAAAAGCCAATCGTCCTGATCAGCACCCGCGATTACTGGCAACCCTTTGCAGATCTGGTGGAGCGGGTCATCGAAGAAGATTTCGCCCACGGCAATCCCGACGATTATTTCTCTATCGAACCAACTCCGGCAGCAGCGCTGACCGCTGCATTCCCTCCTTAAAAAAAGCCTCCTCGTTTTGGAGGCTTTTTTTTGAACTTGGCTCCGATCACGCCCCCCAAGGGGTGATCGCTTCCTTCAGCGCAGCATATCCTTTGAGGAAACCAGGACGTTCGCCACCATAGACGCTGTCGAACTTATCCAGCGCATCGTCGAGCCATTTGCGAAGCTCGGCATTGTCGGGGTTGGCATCCAAATAGGCATCGCGGATCAGTACGAAGTGGATGCGGGGGTCGTAGGGCTGCTTGGTGCCGCCCATTGATTCGTCGCCATCCAGCAGACGTAGCAGCATCGCGTCGGCTGAGCCCAGCGTCTGTTCATGGATGGGCGGGCCGTCCATACGATGCATTACCGAGGTCATGTCGCGGCCATTACCGGTGGAATACCCCATGTCGGACCATACATTTCCCATATCGACATCCTGACCCAGATGCTTGGCGACCATGCCGCCGAAGGCGCGCAATGGGTCTGAGATGTCAGCCAGCAGATCGGTCAGCCGGTCACCGTCCAGGTCGGTCGCCAGCACGATGGTGTCGCGCTTTTCGATCAAATCCCAAACCAGCAGGCCGTAATTAGTGTCCGAGATGTGTTGCTCGATACGGCCACCCCAGTTTTCCATGCCATCCTTAAAGTCCGAGGGAAGGAGCGCGATTATCTTGTCGATCCGTTCCTTGTGTTCTTCATATGGATCAACCGCGTATTTGCGGCCGACTTCGAACTTTGTACCCTGGATCAACCAGGAATGCAGACCGGCATTGATGCCGTCTTCCATCGCCTGGGTCGGCTTTGTGGCCACGCGGCCAAGGCGGCCAGTTTCATTGACCATTTGCAGGAACAGGCGATTGGCATAGGCAAGCTGAACCCCGGGGGTGTTCATTTCAGAATGTACGATGCCCTGTTCGTTCACATCGAACACGGCCTTATTCTGCGAATACGGCAAACACGGCATGCAACGCACAACGGTAATAGGGCCGTAAGGACGCACGTTGCAGTAGACGCCCGCCTGGGTCCGAAGCGGCGCATTTGCCGATTTGCCCATCACGACGACCTTGCCGCCCTTGCCGTCATTCACATAGGCATCGCCCGCTGTCGACCATTTGATCGACGTGCACGGCATGTTACCGAACCAGCCCAGCGGCGCCAGTTCGGTATCGTGGCGGTACTGGGACCACATGGGCACCGCGTAGAACGGCAGGCCCAGTATATCTACCGCCGCGATGGTGCCGAGCAGCGCATAGGCGTCTGTCAGCGAATGGGCGACCGGGTTGACGTCGCCTGTGAAGTTTCCGCCCTGCCAGACGATGGCATCGTCATGGCCTTCGGGCTTGATATCGCCCGGTTCCAACATGTTGTCGAAAATACTGAATAGATTGCCGCCATCAGCTTCCGTGCGTGCAATGGACATAAGATCAATCATGGTCGGCATCTCCTGACAGATGTTCTGGTTGGTTTTGTTGATCATACGGGGCGCAGAAGGCTGCCGCCGCGAAAAGCGCCTTAAAATGATGGTTGGAAGGACCTCTGTAAAGGGCCGGATAGTCGCATCTTTGTTATTGTGAATCCCTAGTTTACCGCGCCTGCAACGGCTTCACCGATAGCATCGACAGCCGCCTGCGCTGCGCTGCCGTCAGGGCCGCCTGCCTGTGCCATGTCCGGACGGCCACCACCGCCTTTTCCGCCGAGCGCCGCCGAGCCCACGCGTACGAGATCAACCGCGCTGACCCGATCAACCAGATCGTCGGTTACACCGACGACTATCGACGCCTTCCCGTCATTCACTGACACCACCACGGTGATCCCGGAGCCGATATGCTTTTTGATGTCATCGACCATAGGCTTTAATTCCTTGGCCGGAATACCGCTCAGTACTCGGGGAGCGTATTTCAGCCCAGCAATCTCGATAACGTCGCCCCCGCTTTCGGCTCCACCCCCAGCACCCGCGGTCGCCAACTTGCGGCGCAGGTCGGAAATCTCACGCTCCAGTTTCTTGCGTTCTTCCAGCAACCCGGAAACCCGCACGGGCACATCTTCCGTGCCAGTCTTCAGATCAAGCGCAACCTTGTTCAACAAAGTCTCCTGATCGGCGGCGAATTCCTCCGCTGCCGCACCCGCCAGGGCCTCGATCCGCCGCACCCCGGCGGCAACAGCACTGTCCGAGACAATGTGAAAGAAACCAATATCGCCAGTTCGCGAAACATGCGTGCCGCCGCAAAGTTCGACAGAAAATTGTTCCTCGTCGCCTCCCATGGTGACGACACGTACTTCATCGCCGTATTTTTCACCAAACAGCGCCATGGCGCCGGATTCGATGGCTTCATCCGGGGTCATCAGGCTTGTATCGACAGGCGTGTTCAGCCGGATGCGCGCATTCACTTCTTGCTCGATGGCGCGTAAATCCCTTGCCTCAATCGCTTTGGGATGGGAAATATCGAACCGCAACCTGTCCGGTGCCACCATCGAGCCCTTCTGGGTGACGTGATCGCCAAGACGGCGGCGCAGCGCTTCATGCAGCAGGTGCGTCGCGGAGTGGTGGGCCCGCATCGACGACCGGCGGCTGTTATCGACTGTGAACTCCGCCGCATCGCCCAACGCGATGCGGCCATTCTTTACCATGCCGATATGGACATGCAGGTTGCCGACACGTTTTTGCGTGTCGCGAATCTCGATCTCCGCAGTTTCGGTTTTGACCGTGCCCGTATCTCCTTGCTGCCCACCGGATTCCCCGTAAAACGGCGTCTGATTGGCCACCAGTTCGATCTCTGCCCCTTCGGCGGCACTTTCCGTCTCAGTACCTTCAAGCAATAACGCGACAATTGTGCCTTCAGCGGTTTCGGTGGTGTAGCCGAGGAATTCGGTGGCGCCGGTACGTTCGCGGATATCGAACCACACACCGTCATCGGCAGCCGAACCCGAGCCGGCCCAGTGCTTGCGGGCTTCCTCGCGCTGGCGTTCCATCGCGGTTTTGAACCCAGCGGTATCGACCGCCCTACCCTGTCCGCGCAGCACGTCCTGCGTCAGGTCCAGCGGGAAGCCGTAAGTATCGTACAGGCGGAATGCGACCTCGCCATCCAGCGCTTCGCCGTCGCCCAGCTTGCCGGTTTCCTCTTCAAGAAGGCGTAATCCACGGCCCAGGGTTTCCCTGAACCGGGTTTCTTCCAATTTCAGGGTTTCGGTAATCAGGGCTTCCGCACGTTCCAGTTCCGGGAATGCCTTACCCATCTCGGTCGACAGCGCAGGCACCAGTTTCCATAGAAGCGGTTCCTCGCAACCCATGATGTGGACGTGGCGCATTGCGCGACGCATGATACGGCGCAGAACATACCCACGACCCTCGTTCGACGGCAGCACGCCGTCGGCGATCAGGAAACTGGATGCGCGCAGGTGATCGGCAATCACCCGGTGGGACGCACGGTGCTCGCCGTCGGGCTCAACGCCGGACGCGCCCGCTGACGCCTCAATCAGGTGGCGCATCAAATCAATGTCATAATTGTTGTGTTGGCCCTGCAACACCGCCGCGATGCGTTCCAGCCCCATACCCGTATCGATGGACGGTTTCGGCAGCTCGTTTCGGGTATCCGGATCAATCTGTTCGAACTGCATGAAGACCAGGTTCCATATTTCGATGAACCTGTCACCGTCCTCGTTGGGGCTGCCTGGCGGACCGCCGGGGATGTGGTCGCCATGATCGAAGAAAATCTCAGAACACGGCCCGCAGGGGCCGCTTTCGCCCATAGACCAGAAGTTATCGCTAGTCGAAATGCGGATGATGCGGTCATCCGGCAGGCCTGCGATCTTTTTCCACAGATCGAACGCCTGATCGTCTTCGGAAAAGACCGTTACCAACAGCTTTTCATCAGGCAGGCCGTATTCCTTGGTGATCAGGTTCCACGCTAGTTCGATGGCGACATCCTTGAAGTAATCACCGAAAGAAAAATTCCCCAACATCTCAAAAAAAGTGTGATGGCGAGCGGTGTAACCGACATTCTCCAGGTCGTTGTGCTTCCCGCCGGCGCGGACGCATTTTTGCGACGTGGTAGCGCGGCTATAGGGTCGTGTTTCCAGTTCGGTAAAGACGTTCTTGAACTGGACCATTCCCGCATTTGTAAACAGCAGAGTGGGATCGTTATGCGGCACCAGTGGTGACGACGCGACTATTTCGTGGTCGTTCGACGCGAAGTAGTCGAGGAACTTCGTCCGTATGTCGTTTGCCGTCGATATCATTTATCCGTTCTCTCGCCCACAACCCTTTGTGCGAAAGGCGCAATTTTCGCGCGCTTTAGGGCCGCCCGGGTTTTAACGGTCCGGTCCTCCGCTGTCCAGATTTCTGCGTCCCTCGGAACCCAGAAACAACACCGCTTTAGCAGGAAACGTGGCAAAACGGGCCTCCAAAAGGAGGCCCGTTGCCGTCCGGGTTGGTCACGCCGGAGGACGCTCAGATTTCTTGATCGTCTCCGTCCTCATCATCCACGATCCCGGGTGGATCCGTCATCGCGGCCTCATTGAGAACACCGGCGTGTTCGAGAATTTCACGTTCTAGCTGGTCGGCTATATCGGCGTTTTCCAGTAGGAAGGATTTGACGTTTTCTCGCCCCTGCCCGATCCGCTGATCGCCATAGGAAAACCAAGAGCCCGATTTTTCAACAATTCCGGCTTTGACGCCAAGGTCGACCAATTCGCCCATCTTGGAGATGCCTTCGCCGTACATGATATCAAATTCAATAGTCTTGAACGGCGGCGCCATTTTGTTTTTTACTACTTTTACGCGAGTCTGGTTGCCGACGATCTCATCTCGGTCCTTTATCGCGCCGATGCGGCGGATATCCAGACGCACGGACGAATAAAATTTCAGTGCATTGCCGCCGGTGGTGGTTTCGGGGCTGCCGAACATCACGCCGATTTTCATGCGTATCTGGTTGATAAAGATGATCAGGCATTGGGAACGGCTGATTGAGCCGGTCAGCTTGCGTAGCGCCTGGCTCATCAGCCGAGCCTGCAGGCCGACATGAGTGTCGCCCATTTCGCCTTCCAGTTCCGCCCGCGGCACCAGCGCCGCCACGGAGTCGATGACAATCACGTCGATAGCCCCGGACCGCACCAGGGTATCGGCGATTTCGAGCGCCTGTTCACCCGCGTCGGGCTGGGAAATCAGGAGTTCTTCTACATCGACGTGTAACTTCCGCGCATAAACGGGATCAAGCGCGTGTTCCGCATCTATAAAGGCGCAGGTGCCACCCTTCTTCTGAGCTTCAGCCACAATATGCAGCGCGAGCGTGGTCTTACCTGAACTTTCCGGCCCGTAGATTTCAACGATGCGGCCCCGCGGCACGCCGCCGATACCGAGTGCAATGTCGAGCCCGATAGATCCGGTGGAGACGGCTTCAATATCGACCGGCGCCGAGCCGTCGCCCAGCTTCATAATTGATCCCTTGCCGTGGGACCGCTCGATCTGGCTCAGCGCCGCCTCCAGCGCCTTCGATTTTTCGGCGTCAGATTTATCCATGTTGTCCCGTTCGACCACTCTTAGATTTGCTTCGGCCATCTCGCCCTCCTCCTTATTTCATACGGATCATTCAGGTGCAAACAAATGTAATGACTAAATGTACCCCTTTTGTTCTCATTATCAAGGATTATTTTAAGAAATTGAAAACGGACTGTTTTTGAAAACAAATTCATGTTTTGTTCTTAAGTTTTCCGGACATAGACGATATCTATGGCAAAGTATATCACAGCGCCGATTCGTGACGCCGTTGACCGGTGGGCGTGACGGCGGCAATAGTTATTTTCCGCAATACGAAAGCACCAACATGCACACCGACGCTCAGGGAAACGTCCTCACCACGGAAAGCGCGGAGGCAGCCGCACTGTTTTCGCAGGCGATTACCGATTTCATGGATTACCGCACCACACCGTCCGCACGGCTGAAAGAGGCGCTGGAGAAGGATCCGGACTTTGCGCTAGCGGCATGTTTCCGAGGCTGTTTCCTGATGATGTTAGAAAACCGGAAAATCCTGCCCCGGGTGCGGGAGACTGTGGATACACTGCGTAAGCAGGCCAACAGCCTTACCCGGCGGGAACGCCTTCACATCGATGCACTGGGCGCGTGGGCCGATCTGGATATTCTGGAAGCCTGCCGGACCTGGGAAGAACTGCTGACCATCGCCCCGCACGATATCCTGGCGATGAAGCTGCATCACACTATGGCGTTCTATACCGGACGCAGCCAGGTGCTGCGGTCGGTCATAGAGGGCGCGCTCCATGCGTGGGATGAGACCGTTCCGGGCTATTCCGCGGTGCAGGGAATGTATGCCTATGCGCTGGAAGAATGCGGCGCCTATGACGAGGCCGAAAAATGGGGCCGCGACGCGGTGGCAAGCAATCCGAACGATTTGTGGGCGATCCACGCGGTCGGGCACGTACTCGACATGCAACGCCGATACGAGGAAGGCGCGGACTGGCTGAATTTCTCGGCAGAGGACTGGTCGGACCGAAACCCGTTCAAAGCCCATCTGTGGTGGCACTGCGCCCTTTTCCATCTAGGCATGGGCGATCCCGACCGCGCACTCAATATGCACGACGATCTGCTTCGCTCGATTAATTCTGATTCCTACGTAGATGTCTCGAACCAGGCATCGCTGCTGAAACGTTTGGAGATGCAGGGTATGGATGTAAGCACCCGGTGGGAGCTTCTTGCCGATCATTCGGCCACCCGGATAGATGATCACATCCTAACCTTCCGCGACGCCCATTTCTGCCTCGCCCTCGCCGCCGCCGGAAGAACAGAAACCGTCCGGGATCAACTTGCCTCCATGGTAGCCTTTGCGAAGGACAACGATGGCTGGACCGCCGAGGCGACTGCCAGCACCCTGATCCCACTATGCGACGGTATCGTCGCCTATGAATCGGGCGACTATAAGGCCACCTGCGATATCCTATGGCCGATGCGGAACGATTTGGCCCCGGTCGGCGGCAGCCACACTCAGCGCGATCTGTTTCGGCAAATCTTGGAAGACGCCGCGGTCAAGGGCAGTTGCACGGAGCTGGCACGCACACTGTTTTCAGAGAGACTGGCTCAGGTGCCGGGAGATGCAACGTATCAGGCGAAGTACGTCGCCCTGGGCGCGTAAGCACGTCTAATCCCCCGCCATCGGCCTATCGGCATCGAGAACCTCTTTTATCTTGGCGGCAGACAGCTTTGGGTTGAACGAGTCTTGGTTAAGCGGGCCAGCAGAATAAATTACATCGGGTCGAACGATACCAGTTCTTGGCCTTCCGACACCCGATCGCCGACAGCGAATTTCACGTCCGTCACCCTTCCGTCTGATGGAGCACGAATAGTGTGCTCCACCTTCATTGCCTCCACCGCCATCATCGGTGTTCCTGCGGCAACCACCGCCCCGTCCTCTACATGAACTGCAACAACCACACCCGGCATAGCGGCGAACAGAGAGCCGGCGTCGCCTGCGGCTGACGTACGGCGAACAAGCGGGTCGTCTATTTCAATCACAAAACGCCGGTCTTCGACGAAAAGGAATAAACGGCCACCGGCGCGGACGACATTCGCCGTCACCAGTAATCCGTTAGCATTCGCCTCGAAGCAATCGGGGGCTGACCATGCCCCTGAAACCGAAAGATTTTTGCCATCACAGGTAAGGCCTTTCGCCGACAAGGCAAATGACACCCGCTCACCCTCCTTCCCGAGGACAATCTTTCTGCCGGTCGCGCCACCGAGCCGCCAGCCGGATTGCGCCACCCAGGGAGAAAAGTCAGGGCTAATTACCGGTCGGGTGAACTCCGCCAAGGCCGCGACGGCGAGAAGGCCTTCCGGAACCGTCTCGGCGGCAGGGGCAAGTTTGTCTATATTCCTTGCAATAAAACTGGTGTCTAAACCGCCAGCCCGAAATTCACCACAATCGACCATCGCCCGCAAAAATACTTCGTTCGTGGCCGGGCCGGCGATGCGAATATCTGCCAAAGCCCGGGAGATCACCTCGCACGCCGAAGCCCTGTCTGCCGCAAAGGAAACGAATTTGGCAATCATGGGATCATAGTGAACCGTGACCTCGTCCCCCTCCCTCACACCGGTGTCAATCCGAAGGAAATCATTTTCAGGTGGAAATTCCATCAAATCGAGGCGCCCGGTTCCAGGCGCAAAGTCGTTGGCGGGGTCTTCCGCATAAAGGCGTGCTTCGATGGCATGACCGGTGCAAGCAATGTCGTCCTGAGATACGGGTAACGCCTCGCCTGAAGCGACGCGAAGCTGCCATTCGACCAAGTCGATCCCGGTGACGGCCTCCGTTACCGGGTGTTCCACCTGAAGACGTGTATTCATTTCCATGAACCAGACATCGGCATTGCCGTCCAGTAGGAATTCCACCGTGCCGGCCCCGGCGTAATCCACGGCATTCGCCGCCGCAATGGATGCCTCGAACAGACGCCCACGAATATCGTCGGTTAACCCCGGCGCAGGGGCTTCCTCGATCACTTTCTGGTGGCGGCGCTGGGCGGAACAGTCGCGCTCGAACAGGTGAACGACATTGCCATAGCTGTCGCCGAAAATTTGAACTTCAATATGCCGGGGGTTGTCCAGATACTTCTCGATCAGCAGCATATCGTTACCAAAGGACGATTTGGCTTCGCGCCGAGCCGACGCCAGCGCCTCTGAAAGATCCTCCGCTTCGCGGACAATCCGCATGCCGCGCCCACCTCCGCCCGCTGCGGGTTTAACTATCACCGGGTACCCAACTGCCTCCGCGGACGCCGTCAGCGCCGCCTCGTCCTGATCCGGCGCTGTGCACCCCGGCAGCACCGGTACACCCGCCTGGGCCATGATGCATTTGGCTTCCACTTTAGATCCCATGGCGCGGATGGCATCCGCCGACGGACCGATAAAGGCAAATCCCGCCGCGGTGCAGGCATCGGTGAATTCGGCGTTTTCCGATAGAAACCCATAGCCGGGGTGAATAGCCTGCGCCCCGGTCCGCTGCGCGGCCTCGATGATCGCCGGAATATTCAGATAGCTCTCGGCTGACGGGGCCGCACCGATACGCACGGCTTCATCCGCCATTTCCGCATGCCGGCTGTTTCGGTCGGCAGAGGAATAGACGGCGACGGTGGCGACCCCCATTTCCCGGCAGGTGCGGATCACCCGACAGGCAATTTCGCCTCGGTTGGCGATCAGTATCTTGTCAAACATATCCGGGAGGTTACAACAAAATCCCGACCACCGCGCCAGTCCTGCAGGTCACCATCACGCCTATCAGAGCGTATTTCGGGCCTAGGTAGACTATTTCGTTCTGCCGGTCGGGCGCCATCGCGCCAATAAGAGGGTACGGTGCGGAGCTTGACATTGGTCAGCGCCCTGACCCGGTCAATGGGTGGAGAATTCCCACCGAAGGCTCCTGACGAGTGTATGACGGTCTATCTATCTTTCTTTCTCAGCGCCTTCGGAAAACCGGAGCTCATCTGCGGCTCCTGTCGTTCAGGAATCAGCCACGGCAATTTGGGTTGGGTTAGTCCCTACATTCGGAAGACGCCGAATTTGGTCTCTCCGATAGGCGCGTTCAGCGCGGCGGACAGGCTCAACGCGAGAACAGTTCGGGTCTCCGCCGGTTCGATGATGCCGTCGTCCCAAAGACGCGCCGTGGCGTAATAGGGGTGCCCTTCGCTTTCATACTGGGTGCGGATGGGCTCCTTGAACGCCTCTTCGTCCTCGTCTGACCAGCTTTCGCCCTTCTTTTCGATCCCGTCGCGCCGGACAGTGGCCATCACGCTGGCCGCCTGCTCGCCGCCCATCACCGAAATGCGGGCGTTGGGCCACATGTATAGAAAACGTGGATCGTAGGCACGGCCGCACATGCCGTAATTGCCGGC
>CAJWUK010000033.1 GCA_913047365.1 uncultured Alphaproteobacteria bacterium
CGGCGTAATCGCCGCTTTCAAACCGGATATCCGGCCCGGCATACGGGATACTGGGTGCGTAGGGCATGTCGGCAGTGGAAACGATATTGCGCAGCCGCACTTCCGCCGCTGAAATGCCGACATCCCGCGCCACGAGGTCCATCATGGTTTCCAACGGAAACGTCGCTTCTGGCTGTCCCGCTCCGCGATAAGTAGCAAGCGGCGTCTTGTTGGTGCCGACGCAACGCGCGGTCAGATGAATGTTGTCGAAGCGATAAGGTCCGGCGCACTGGCCCGACGCAACATCCGCCGTAATGATACCGCTGGTAAAGACATAGGCGCCGATATCCAACGTCAGTAACCCCCGAAACGCCAATATCCTTCCTTCCTCGTCAAAGCCGAGTTCAATCTCGGTTTCGGTGGAACGGGAATGCGTCGTGGCAAGCAGGCTTTCGGACCGGTCCTCGATCCATTTGACGGGTCGACCGAGAACACGGCTGACGTAACTGACCAGCACTTCTTCCGCATAGGGCCGGGACTTCGCACCGAAGCCACCGCCGACATCTTCGGCGATCACGCGCACGTCGTATTCGGGAATGCCCAGTATTTCAGCCAGGTTGTTGCGCACGTTGTAATGGGTCTGGGTGGAAATCGTAATGGTCAGCCGGTTGCGGTCGCCATCGAAATCCGCGACGCAGCCGCGGGTCTCCAATGGCAGGCCAGATTGGCGCGCATAGCGGAATGTCCGCTTCAACCGTCGGGGCGCCGCCGCCATCGCCGCGTCAGCATCACCCTTGGCATTTACGATCTCCGCAGCGACATTGTCGGTCCATTCGGGATGAAGAAGAACCGCGTCATCCGCCTGCGCCGCCGCTGTCGTCGAGATCGGCGTAAGCGGCCGGTAATCGACCTGCACCAGCGGTATCAGATCCTCGGCCAGATAGGGGTCCTCGGCGACAAGGATCGCTACCGGTTCGCCGACGAACCGGACACGACCCCGGGCAAGAAGATAAGGCTGACCGCCTCGGATTGCCGGGTTCCAAAACCGGGAAATCAATTTCTTATCGATAAAGGGCAGATCTTCCGCAGTGAAAACCCCCAGCGCGCCACCCGCAAGGGCCGCCTCCCTACCGATCCCGCCGATTTCCGCATGGGCCATCGAGCTGCGCACGAATACGGCATGAACCATACGATCAGGGTGAACGTCGTCGACAAACCGGGCGCGGCCGCGCAAAAGTCTGGGATCTTCCGTTCTTTTCTCAGACGTTTCCGACACCCTCGCCGCACCCCTCCACTTAATTTTTCGATGGGATGGTAACGAGCGGACCAATTCGGAACAAGCGAGGTGAACGCTGTGGAATTGTCCCGACCTTTACCGAATTTTCAGCAATCCTTCTACGCAAATTCACCGGCTTCTCTGATCGTCTGCCATATCCGTTGTGGCGTGGCGGGCATGTCGATATGATCGATTCCCAATGGCTTCAGCGCATCCACAACCGCATTGATTGCCGCGGGAAGCGCACCGGTTGGGCCGGATTCCCCGCCCCCCTTTGCCCCGATCAGGTTCGAATTCGTGATCGTGGGCGCGCTGATGATTTCCATGTCACAAAGCGTGTCCGCGCGCGGCAGGCAATAATCCATGAGAGAGCCGGAAATTAGCTGGCCGTCTGAATCGTAGACGATGTCTTCCATCAGCGCTTGTCCGATCCCCTGGGCGATGCCGCCATGCATCTGCGCTTTCAGTAGCAGGGGATTGATGACCGTTCCGACATCGTCGACGCAAACAAAATTGACGATATCGGTTTCGCCAGTATCGGGATCAATCTCCGCTTCGCAGATCTGAACGCCGGTGGGCCAGTTCCAGTACTGGGGCGTAAAGGTGCCGATCTCATTCAGACCGGGTTCGATATCGGGTGGCAGTTTGGCGGGACTGAACGCGGCGGACGAGATATCAAGAATGCCAAGCGTCCGGTCCGTCCCAATGACGGAAAACGTGCCGTCCGCAAATTCGATATCCGCCTCCGCAGCTTCCATCAGATGAGCAGCAATGCGCTTTCCTTTCTCGATGGTCTTGTCACAGGCCAGCGAAACGGCCGACCCGCCGATCGACATCGACCGAGAATTGAACGTGCCACGACCGTAGGTGACAATATCGGTGTCACCCTGGATATACCGTATACGGCCGGGATCGATACCCAGCCGGTCGCAAACCATCTGCTTGAACACGGTCTCGTGCCCCTGACCGTGGCTGATGGTGCCCATGATCAGCATAACCGTGCCAGATGGATCGAACCGGACGCTGCAGGATTCGGGAAACGGCGAGGACGTTTTCTTCACGGTGTTGGATATGCCGATGCCGCGAAGCCGCCCACGATTGGCCGCTGCTGTCCGGCGCGCCTCGAAACCGGCATAGTCCGCGGCGTCCAATGCCTTTTCCATATTCCCAGGGAAATCGCCACAGTCGTAGGTGAAACCCAGTGCGTTGGTCCAGGGCATCTGGTCCGGCGTCACGCTGTTCTTTTGACGGATTTCCGCCGGGTCCATGCCGAGTTCCCGGGCCGCAATGTCGATGATCCTCTCACCCAGATAGGCGGCTTCCGGCGCACCCGCCCCACGATAGGGATTGGTCGGGGCAGCGTTCGTGAATACACCGGTAACGGCCACGTACACCGCCGGCGTTTTATACACGCCGGCCAATGTTCCCAAATTATTGGTCGGCGGACGCGGGCCGCGGATTGCCAGATATGCGCCCATGGCGGCCCGAGTGCTGACCTTGAGAGCGAGAAAGTTGCCATCCTTGTCCAGGGCCAGCGCCACGTCGCTGATATTGTCGCGGCCGTGAGTGTCGGACATCATCCCCTCCGACCGATCGCTACGCCATTTTACCGGCCGTCCAACCAGACGAGATGCCCAGAGCACCAGCAGCAGCTCGTTATAAGTGCCGCCGCGCATGCCGAAGCTGCCGCCTACATCACCGGGTATTACACGCACATCTGTTTCGGGAATACCAAAGATCTGGTGCGCGATCTGATGGCGCAGGGGATGGGGGTTCTGCAGACCAGTATAGATGGTGTAACGGCCCTGCCGGGCATCATAATCGCCGACGCAGCCCCGCGGCTCCATCGCGACCGCAGTCACCCGGTTATTGACCAGCCTGCGATGCACGATGTGATCCGCCTTGGCGAACGCTTGGTCGACAGCGGCCTTGTCGCCCTTCTCTTCGAAAAAGCTGACATTATCGGAACAGCCGGGCCAGATGGCCGTGGCACCATCAGCCAAGGCGCTTTCAATTGTCGGTACGGCCGGTACCGGTTCGTAGTCGACCTCTATCATCTCCGCCGCGTCGCGCGCCTGGGACCGGGTCTCCGCGACCACAAATGCCACATAATCACCGACATACCGGGCGGTATCTGGCACCAGCGCCGGGTAATGGGGATGGAAAATCGGCGAGCCATCAGAGCGAGTCTTAGCAAGGTCTTCGCATGGCAAGCTGCCGTAACCTTCAGCCGCCCAATCAGCACCGGTTAGGACAGCAAGAACTCCGGGCGCCTCTTGCGCCATCGTCGTATCGATGGACCGGATATGCGCTAAACCATGGGGAGATCGGAGAACATAACCCCATGCCTGATCACGCAGATTGACGTCGTCGAGATATTCGCCGCCACCGGTCAGAAGCCGGGGGTCTTCTTCCCGCGGAACGGATTGTCCGACCGCAAATTCGCCCATTGTGTGCGCCTCTCCTTATTATCCATTTAATATTTAAACGGCGAATGCGATCAGGGCACAAGGCTTTCGGGCCGCTGCCCTGTCCGGTAACGTCCTGCGATATAACTAGCGCCAAGTTCAGAGAGACCGGTATGACAACGAATAACCCCGGCCAGATGCGGTATTCCATGTTTTCGGTGTGCGATCACTATCCGAACATGCCACGCAGCGGCAACGACCTACTGGAGCAATTGTTGCAAGAAATCGTTCTGGCAGAAGAGCTGGGCTTTAACGCCTATTTAGTAGCTGAGCATCACTTCCATGAATACGGATTGGTGTCGAACCCGGCGCCGTTCCTGTCGGCGGCGGCGCAGCGGACCAGTAAAATACGCTTGGGACCGGGCATTTCCGTACTGCCGTTCCGCAACCCGTTTCAGGTGGCGGAAGATTATGCACTGGTGGATCGGCTATCCAACGGTCGGCTGATCATGGGTGTGGGATCCGGATACCTGAAGCACGAATACGAAGGCTTCGCTGTAGATCCCGCAGACAAGCGGGAGCGCTTCGATGGCGGCTTGGACATTCTGCGCCGGGCCTGGAAGGGCGAAGCCATCACCTGCGATACTCCGTGGTTTAACTGTAACGACGCTAGGCTCCAGCTTTTGCCCCTACAGCGGCCACACCCGCCGATACACATCGCCGTGATCCGGCGGGAAGCCGCGTACTACGTTGGCAAGCAGAACAACGGCATCATCATGGTGCCCTATGCCACGGTTGACCGGATGGAAGAGATCGGCGGGTTGATTAGCGATTACGAAAAGGGCCGAGCCGATGGCGGGCACGATGCAACGCCTGAATCAGGAGCCCTGCTGGCGCTGCACACCTACGTGGCAGAAACTGATGATGAAGCCCGTGATCATGCAGCGGAGGCGTTCGACCTGTATGTCGCAACCCGATTGTATGCAAAAAGTCAGGTTTATGACGATATCCTGAAATCACGGCTGGCCCTGTTCGGATCCGTCGATCATGTCGCTGACCAGATCATGGAATTGCGCGATATGGGCGCGAAACACCTGCTTTTCCTGATGAATTTCGGCAACATGCCGGCGGAACATGTACATCTTTCGATGCGCCTAATGATTGAAGAAGTCGCCCCCCGGGTGGAGGCCCGTATCGCCGCACCGGCTGACAGCGCCATCCGGGTGATGTAGGAAAATCCCATGACCGATACCGCAGAAAACATTTCCTCCGCCGGATCGAATTCTGGCTGCGCACTGCAATACGACGATCTTCGAGAATGGCTGGCCGCCGTAGAAGCCAGCGGTGATCTGAAGGTCGTGAAAGGCGCGAACTGGCACACCGATATCGGCCAGGTAGTCGAAGTGATGTGCCACGATGAAGGCACGCCGTCCGTGGTGTTCGACGATGTCGAGGGTTGTGCACCGGGGCACCGAATTCTGATTAACTGGTTTACCGGCACCCGCAAGAACCTAACGCTTGGTTTTCCGGAAAACTTCAACAAGCTGGAACTGTCGCGCGCCTATAACGAACACACCAAGGACCTGAAACCGATTCAACACGAAATCGTGGGTGACGGGCCCGTACTAGAAAACGTGATAGAAGGCGATGATATAGACGTCACCAAATTCCCAGCACCGCAGTGGAACCCAGACGATGGCGGGCGCTATATCGGCACCGGCTGTTTTATCATTTCCCGCGATCCGGAAAACGGCTGGATTAATTGCGGCACCTACCGCGTAATGGTCCATGACGAAAAACGGGTCGGCCTATACATCTCTCCCGGCAAGCACGGGCGTATCCACCGAGACAAATACATGGCGAAGGGCGAACCCATGCCGGTCTGCATTGTGGTCGGCAGTGATCCTTTGTCTTTCCTGACCTCATCGACCGAAGCGCCGGAAGGCATGTGCGAGCTGGACATGATGGGCGCCTATCGCGGTCACGCTATCGAATGCGTCACCGGCAAACACACGGGTCTTCCCTTTCCCGCGAAGTCAGAGGTCGTGATCGAAGGCTTTATCCATCCGGGCAACACCGCTCCGGAAGGCCCGTTCGGCGAATGGCTAGGTTATCAGGGTGGGCTGATGGAAGCGGAACCCTGGGTCGACGTGACCGCGATCTATCACCGTAACGATCCGATTTTGCTGGGCGCAGCCCATATCCGTCTACCGTACGAATACGCGCGTTACCGCGCGATAAGCCGGTCCGCCGTGCTAAAGGAAAACATCGCCCGTGCGGGCGTGCCGGATGTGACCGAAGTGTGGGCACACGAAGTCGGCGGATCGCGCCTTTTCCTGGCCGTCGCTATCAGGCAGCGTTATCCGGGGCATGCAGTGCAGGCAGGACACATCGCGGCGATGTGCCACGCGGGCGCCTATCTCGGCCGGTTCGTGATCGTCGTTGACGAGGATATCGACGTGTCCAACCTCGAAGAGGTGATCTGGGCTGCCTGTACAAGATGTGACCCGGCAGCCAATATCGATTTTATCGAAAACGCATGGTCTTCGGCACTGGACCCGATTATCTCCCCCGACGACCGCAAGGCCGGCAAACTCTACAACAGCCGCGCCATCATAGATGCCTGCCGTCCGTTCCACTGGAAGGACGAATTTCAGAAAGTGAATGCACCCAGCCCGGAAGCCCGCCGCGACGCCTGGGACCGCTGGGGGCACTTGCGGGACTGATTACGGTCAGACAGTCACCCGTTCCCGTCTGGTATCCGCTTTGAACGCCTCTGCGCAGGCTTCCGCGTAATCCTGCTCGGGACCGAGGACGATAGCCACAGAACGCACCTTCATGTGTTCGGGGTCGCGCCCTGTCGGCATGATGCCTTTTTCAATCAGATCGGCCGCCGCCTTGCGCAGTTTGTTGCGGGTCATGACGATACCGTAATCCGTCGGCACAAGGTTTTCCCGCGACCGGTCAACAATGGGCCCCATGGATTCCTGCAGACTGGCATCCTGCATGCCGAAGCCCATCACGCCGGAATAGGTTTCCCCGCGTTTTTGCGCCTCCCGGTCGATGAGATAATCGTTGTCCTTGTTCTGGGCGGGGCGATAGGTACCAGGAATAAGCGGCACATGGATCCCTTTCCCGTCGAGACAGGCCTGGCGTTCTTCCGGCGTCAGCGGCCGATCGGGGTGATAGTCGTAGCTCCACGTCCAGCAATTATGGTCGTCGATGGGCACCCAGAAATGGCCGTGCTGGGGGTGATCTGCCCGCGGTGGGATCATCGTGAAGCAAGGCATCACCCACTGGGTAATTCGCCAGTAATGTTTGCCCTCCGCGTTTCGGCGCACACCGATATATAGACCGCCATCGGATTCCTTCACCTCGAAGACCGGCTTCATGTCGCCCATGTTGTACTGATTGGCCTTCGCTCCCTTGAACAGCGGATCGCGTTCCAGTTCCTGCGAATGGAGCCAGGAAACATGGCTGGAATCGATGCCACCTTCCAGCGCCTGTAGCCAGTTGCATTCCTGCAGCCGCTTGGTCGACACCGTCTGTTCCGGGGAAACAGTGGCGAATTCCCACATCGGTTCAGGCGGTGTGTTGGCCGGATCGCCCATATAAGTCCACAGGATGTCACCGACCTTGATCAGCGGATAGGCCTGCAGCTTCGCTTCCTGCCGGATGACGCTGTCTTCCGGTTCCGAGGGGATATCGACGCAGTTGCCTTCGACGTCGAATTTCCAGCCGTGATAGGGACAACGCAGCCCACAATCCTCGTTGCGGCCAAACCAGAGGGACACCCGGCGATGGGCGCAGAATTCCTCGATCAAACCGTAGCGGCCGTCGGAATCGCGGAACGCTATCATTTCCTCACCGAGGAGCTTCACACGTACCGGCGGGCAGTCGTTTTCCGGCAGTTCTTCGGCCAGCATCGCCGGCAGCCAGTACTGGCGGAACAGTTGGCCCATGGGCGTTCCCTGGTCCGTCTGGGTCAGCAGATCGTTTACTTCCTTGCGGAGCATCGCTCGTCTCCCGAATTATTCGTTTCGGCGCGTTCGCCTAGGAAATCCTTTGTCCTTTATTTCGTGGATTTCACGCATGCGCAAGGCGTCGCCCAACCGAATCGGCCTACCGAAAAACCTTTAAATAATTAGAAAACTAAGTAGTTACCGTCAATGGACCGATCGCCGCAGGCCCGATAGGTTGAGCGTTGCGGAAACACAACAAAATTGGGATTTCAAAAGCCCATGCCATTCGCTGAAATAGACGGAATTAGGACGCGTTACGAAGAAGTTGGCGACGGCCCACCGATCCTTATGTATGCGCCCGGCGGGTTCAATGCCCATCTTAACCAGTGGCGGGATCTAGGCATCTACAAGCGGATAAAGCTGCTCGACCATCTACCCGATAAATACCGGTGCATCATTTTCGACCGGCGCGAAAACGGCGAATCCGGCGGCCGGGTCGAGGCGGTGAACTGGCAGCACTTTGTGCGCCAGGGTGCCGGTCTGCTGGATCACTTGGGGATCCACAAGGCGCACCTACTGGGGGGCTGCATGGGCTGTCCTCCAGTGTTAGCCTTTGGTGTGGCACATCCGGAAAGGGTGTTGTCGATGACCCTATTCTGGCCCGTCGGCGGCGCGAAATACCGGATTAACTGTCACCTGCGGTTTGCCCGACATCTGACTTATGTGGAAGAAAGCGGTATGCAAGCGGTGGTCGACCTGGTCCGCAGCCACGACCAGAATTTCTCTCAGGACCCGCGCGGTGGCCCTTGGGGAAACAATATTCGCCAGTCCGACGAATTCGCGGGATCCTACGCAGCGCTCGACCCCGCGGCCTACAAGATGACGGTATCCGCCATGGTGCGCGGCCTGTTCGACCGCGACACGGCGCCTGGCGCGGAGGCGGAACAGCTTCTGGCGCTGGATGTTCCGAGCCTGATCGTGCCGGGCGGTGACGATGCGCATGCGACATCCGCCGCAATGTATCTGCACGAATGCCTGGCGGGATCGAAATATGTCAACATCGAACCTCGCGAACAGTATGAAGAGAATATTCCGGGCCGGGTGCTGGAATTTTTGGACGGGGTGGGAGCTTAGCCGGTCATCAAAATCAAAACCGTCTTCCGAGCTGTCTCTCGACAAAGAACGGCCGGTTGGCCTTAATAAGGCTCCATCGTTTTGGTCAGGCAAAGCCTTCCAGCAGAACTCAGGGAGATGAATCAGTTGTCCTTTTACGCAGATTCGAAATATCCGGTGCGGTCCGATCTGGATGCGGTTCATGAAAAACAGATAGATCAGCTTGGCGACCCCGGTACCTGGGGAACGGCAGAGCAGCGCCTCGCGGTGGCCGGCGAAATCCGCCAGGCCTGTTACGACGCCGGCGTTCAAGAAAAACCGGACGACCCCGGTTACGAAAGCGATATCGAATTACCTGAAGCCGCCCGCGAACTGATCCGGGAACTGACGCTCGAGCCGCAGGGTTTTAACGAAGAGTCCTACAACGCGGCGCGAAGCGGTGGGCTCAGCGACGAAGAATATGTCGAAATGATCGGCATTATTGCACGCCTGACCTGCATGGACGTCTTCGCCCGGGGCATCGGCGTCCCCCTGCGGCCCCTGCCCGAGCCCCGAAGGGGAAACCCATCCTGTAAACGCCCGGCCAGCGCCAAAAAAGAGCACGCCTGGGTGCCGACAGTTCCGAATCTGCCCGAGGGCGGTGACGACGCGAAAGAGATGTTCGGCGACCTCTACCACCCGTACATCATGCGCTCCGTCAGCCTGGTGCCCGACGAAATGGACCGGCACAGGGAACTTGAGAATATTCAGTATCTGCCGATGGAAAAAATCCTGATCAAGGACTACGAACACCACGAAGGCTTTACCCGGGCGCAGGCGGAAACAGTGGCAGGGAGAGTGTCAGCAATCAACGAGTGCTTTTACTGAACGGCCGGTCACGCATGGTTCCTCCGTGAGAGTGGACGCGAAACCGGCCTCAAAATTAATCTCGAGGCGCTTCTGAACCCGGAATTGGAAATTGGCGTGCCGGGCGGGCAGGAACTACTGGAGTTTTCCGACGCTTTGCTGGGGCCAGATAAGGACCGAATGGATCAGGCCCGTCTGGGCGTTGAAGATGCGCTGGGCCATCAAGGCGTTGTCGCGGCGGCCGCTATAGCCGCCACTTTCACCAAGAACGACCGGCTTGCCAACGGCGCCGGTATTCCGTCGGAACTTCGAATGCTGCGAAACAGTAAGGAAATCCGCCACGAGCTCGGCCTTAACAACTTTCGCACCGCGGCAAACACGATCAGACACTATCCCGACGAGATGTAGGCTGTTTACTAGATCGGGCTGCAGGTCGCGGAGGCGGAGTTAAAGATCAGGCCACGGCGTCCAGAACGTTCTTTGCAAACAGATCTTCCAGCGGCATCGGTCCCGGGATAATTCTTTGCGTCGCCGCATGACCCATTAGGCCTTCCAGGGTGTGACGGTTGGGTTCAATGCCGTAGGGCAGCGGATCGTCGATAACTTCCATCGCCGCCAGATGAACCTTGTCGACCGCCGTCAGGTCCGAGATCCGGCCGGACCTCAGATCCGCAACGTAGCGGTTTTTGGATTCCGAGAAGGCATTAAACACCTGAACCGCGATATCAGGATGTTCTTCCAGCAGTTCGTCCCGGATCGCAACCGTGTGGTTGATCGGGTACAACCCCCTGCCCTTCAGCGCCGCGAGACCGGCTGCGAACGGGTCTTCATACATCGTTGCCACATCCGAATGATCGACCGACGTCCCGACGGCCGCCACGAGATCGCCGGCTATTAATCTCCCTTCCAGGTCTCCGTCCTCCAGCGGCTGTACATTGGTGGGGGCCTGATATTGTTCGACATGTTCGTCACCGGACGGGCACCAGGTGATGTCTGAAAGGTCGACATCATGCTCTTCCTGGATGATCGCCCGCGCCCAGACCCCGGTTGTGACCGTGTATCCCCGGTTCACACCGACCCGTTGGCCCGCCAGATTGGACGGCGATTTGAGACCGGACGGCACGTGGTGAATTATCGCCTCATGATGGAAACCGCGCACCAGGAAGACGGGAACCGCGGTCATCTTCGCTCCGTGCGCCTTTGCGCAGATATAGGTGGTCAGCGCCATTTCGCAAACGTCATAGGCCAGTTCGCGAACCATGCGCCTAAACGCGTGGACCAGTACCGGCACTTCCTCAAAATCGAGATCGAAATCGGGCAGCGACACCTCGCCTTCCTTCAGCGCGCGGTTGTTACCCTGTGTGCGGGAAACGGCGTTCAGTTTTGTCTTACCCATGGGATCCCTGTCTTTCCGTTGTTGTTGTTCAGCAGCAGTCTTCGTCGCCCGTGTCTTCCAACGCGGGCAACAGCCAGCGGACCGGCATATCTGCATCCGTGACCGTGGCGATCGGCGAAAACACCTTCAGCTTGTAACGCGTTTCGCCCTTCCAGAAGATCACATTGGTTTCCAGTGGCGGGAACCCGGGTCGAAGACCCGGATCCTGCGACACCAGAATAATATCTTCCGCACCTACCTCAAACCGGTCGCGCACAAGCGTCTCGACGCGGCCGATATCGGCAAGCGTGTCTTTTTCGGGTCCCAGACGTCTGAACATGGCGGTGTTTTCCCGCGGGAAAGGCGCTATTCTTGCCGGAAATCTGCCGGTTTGCTAAATCCGGGTCAACAGAACAACAAGGGAGGCCGTTGTGGCAGAGAAAGTAGTAGCGGCGGTAAGAACCGCACCCCAGACGACGGAATTCCGCGAATACGACATGCCCGACATCCCAGACGAAGCGGCGCTGCTGAAGGTAGAAGTGGCGGGAATTTGCGGAACGGATGTGAAGTTCTATTCCAAGCCCCCCTTCGAAGGCCCGGTCATCATGGGGCACGAAAATATCGGCTATATCGCCAAGGCCGGCGAAACGTTCAAGAAACGCCGCGGCCTGAAAGAAGGCGATTTGGTCTTCGTGGAACATTACGTCGGCTGTATGAACTGCGAACACTGCCACCGGGGGGATTATAGGCTCTGCATGTTCACCGACTGGCGGCGTTTTCCCGAAGGGCTGCGGTTCGGCTACACCCTGGCAGAACGCGAACCCCATCTGTTCGGCGGCTTCGCGCACTATATGTACCTGCCCTGGAATTCGATCATCCACAAAGTGCCCGACGGGCTGTCGCCTGAACTAGCGGGGGTTGTTACACCCATGGCTAACGGCATTCAGTGGGCACTTTTCGACTGCCAGGTCGGATATGACAGCCGTGTGCTTATTCAGGGGCCCGGTCAGCAGGGCCTGTGCAACACCATCGCCTGCAAGCAGGCAGGCGCGTCGCTGATCATCGTCACCGGCACGTCCAAAGACAAAAAACGCCTGGAGGTCGCGGAGAAACTGGGTGCAGATTACATCATCAATGTCGAGGAAGAGGATCCGCTAGAACGGATCATGGAAATCACCAGCGGTGAGGGAATTGACGTGTCGCTCGACTGTACGGCTGGCGCCGGAACCATCCCAACCCTGCTGGGTGTCGAGGCGTTGAAGCGCAAAGGTGGCACGCTGCAGTTCCAGGGAGAAGACGTGCCGGAGTTTCCCAATTTCCCCATGGGTAAGATCGGCAACAAATACATCACCCTGAAGGCCGCCCGCGGACACAATTACGAAAGCTGCGAACTCGGTCTGAAACAGCTCGCCTCAGACCGCTTCGACATCAAACTGATGACGACGCACCGGTTCGGCCTGGAAAACGTTCACGACGCGATTAACGCGGTCGGAAACAGCGGCGATGTGATTCATGCGTCGCTCATGCCTTGGGAATAGGAAATTAAGCGTGTCCGCTGACAGCATCGATACGCGTCTTCCGGTTACGGTCATCACCGGGTATCTCGGGGCGGGTAAAACCACTCTGCTGAACCGGTTGCTGGCCGACATTGACGGGAAGAGCTATGCCGTGATCGTCAATGAATTCGGCGATATCGGGATCGACGCGGAACTGATCAAGACTGGCGACGAAGAACTGATAGAGCTGAGCAGCGGATGTATATGCTGCGTCGTTCGGGGTGATCTGATCCGGACCATGCGGACGCTGTTGTCGGAAAACCGCGGGCTCGACGGCATCATTATCGAGACCACGGGTCTCGCCAATCCCAGCCCGGTTATCCAGACCATGGTGATTGACCAGACAATCGGCGCGCAGTGCCGTTTGGATTCCGTCGTCTGTGTGGTGGATGCCCTACACATTCTGGATCGGCTTGGTGAGGGGCCGGACGCCGGAGACCAGATCGTCTTCAGCGACCATATCGTACTAAACAAGATCGACGATGCCGGAGGATCCGTGGCGGGTATCGATAACCGCATTCGCCAGATGAACCCGTTTGCCACGGTGACCCATGCGAACCGGTCCGACGTCCCCGCCTCTGCCATACTGGATCGCCACGGTTTCGACCTGGAACGGGTGGAAAACCGCCTGCCAGCAGAACTCGATGATCACGACCATAATCACGATCACATTCAGGCTGGCGGAATTACCAGCACGTCACTGACCTGCGAGTCGCCGCTGGACGGCACGCGTCTCGAAGAATGGCTACAGGACCTTCTAGCCCGGTACGGTCCGGACATCCTGCGCACCAAGGGCGTTCTGAATGTCGCCGGCGAAGACAGAAAACTTGTGCTTCAGGCGGTCAATATGATGCTGGAAGGCGATTACGTGGATTCATGGCAGGAGGGTCCGCGACAATCGCGCCTCGTTTTTATCGGACGACGTCTCGACACAATGAATCTTGAAAAAGGTTTCCTGAGCTGCCGGGATGCGGTCCTGGCCTAGGTGCAAAGGGGAGATAGGGCAATGACACGCATTCCGGTTCTCGACCGGGACGACATGGACGCCAACCAGCAGGCTGTATTCGACAAGGTCGCCAAAAACAATGCGCGAACCGGATTTGGGCCCGCCATCGGATACGCCTATTCGGCAGAGGTATGGCGCCTGCACAATGAATCCAGCGCCCATCTTCTGGACTGCTCACTGACCAATGCGCAGGTTCGCATTATATCGCTGTTGACGGTCCGGCATTGGAACGCCCCTTATCCATGGAGCGCCCAGGCGAAAACCGCAATTAAGGCAGGGCTTGAATCTCATATTGTCGAGGCCATCAATGCAGGTGAAGATCCGCCGTTCACAAACTCAAAAGATACCGCCGTTCATGCCGCTGCCCGGGAACTGCTAGCGACCGGCAGTCTTTCCCCGGAAGGCTTTGACGCGGCCGCGGAGACCCTAGGATATAAGACTGTGGTGGAGATCGTCGCCACGATTGGCCATTTCTGCACAACCGCGATGATGGCGAACGTGGTGGGCGTGGAACCCCCCGCCGATGCAATATCACACCTAAAACGCTTAGCGGGAAACAACTCATGAGCGACGCAACAAAAGATAAAAAGTTTATTGTGCGCTGCATCAGGATGCTCGAACACATGGGCATCATGGACTTCAACGGCCATGCCAGCATCCGCCAGGACGAAAACCGGATGCTGATCAACATCGGGTCCTGTCAGCGCAGCCGCCTGACCGCCGACGATATCTGCCTGATTAATTTCGACGGCGACATTATCGAGGGCAACGGCAAGCCGCCCCTAGAATTTCATCTTCACGCGGGTATCTACAAGGAACGCCCCGATGTGCAGGCGGTCATCCACTGCCATCCGAACTGGTCAACGATCTTGACTACGGCAGGGCATGGATATCTGCCGGTTTACGCTCAGGGCACGCTGGCCTATCCGATGCCGGTCCTCGATTCGCCGAATTCGATCAACAACCCGGAAATGGCCAAGGCGCTGACCGATGTGCTGGGCGATCGCCCGGCAGCCCTGATGAAGGCACACGGCGCGGTGACCGCCGGTAAATCCCTGGTCGATGCTTTCGTGCTGCTGAACTACCTGGAAGACAATTCGGAACGCCAGTACATGGCACAGCAGGTAGGCACCCCCTATTCGTTCAGCGACGAGGAAATCGCCATGTGCCATGAAAAGCTTTGGAACGACGGGCTATTCAAACGCACCTGGGATCATTACAGCGCCAAACTCGACGCGGCGTCGGCCTAAGAACACCGCTTGAGAGATAAACATGGATTTGCCGGACAAATTTTATATGGCCGCCGTCATGGGCTGGCCGGTGATGCATTCGCGCTCGCCACTGATGCATAATTACTGGATGACCCAGCAGGGACTGGCGGGCACCTATGTGCCGCTGGCGATCGAGCCGGGACAGATCGGCCCGGCGTTGCAGGCAATGCACCCGCTTGGCTTTGCCGGGTGCAACCTGACGATTCCCCACAAACTGGATGCGATGGCCGTCGTGGACGAGGTTGATGAAGTTGCCAAACGCATCGGTGCGATCAGTTGTGTCGTTGTAAATAAAGACGGATCGTTGTTTGGCACCAACAACGACTGGCTGGGATTTCTGGGTAACCTGAAAGAGCATTATCCCGACTTTCGAGCAGATACGGGTCCGGTGGCGGTCATCGGGGCCGGCGGCGGCGGACGGGCTGTCTGCCATGCCATGCTTCATGAAGGCGCGCCGGAAATCCGACTGGTCAACCGTACGCCGGAAGAACCCCTGGCCATCGCCGAAGAATTCGGCGGTCCGATCATCCCGACTCTATGGGATGACCGGCATGACGCGCTCGATGGCGTGGTGGCCGCGGTAAACGCGACCAGTCAGGGGATGAGCGGCCTGCCGGCGCTCGATATCCGCCTCGACGCCCTGCCCGCCTCCGCGCTTGTGATCGATATTATATACACGCCTCTGGAAACCCCGTTTCTCGCCCATGCCCGCGACCGGGGAAACGCCACGCTGAACGGGATCGGTATGCTGCTACACCAGGGACCGCCGGCCTGGAAACGCTGGTTCAATCTGGAACCGACAGTGACGCCGGAACTATACAAGTTGCTGGATGACAGCCTGGCGGGCTGATCCCCAGCGATCTAGTGCCCGACGACGACACGCCAATTGTCGAACGTGTTCGAATTTCCTAAATCTACAGGTATGCTGAAGCCGAGCAGCGCGGCGGCGAGCACTGTCGCCGCGGCGATAAATCGAAACAAAGATGTCCAGAGATGACAGAAGATACTGCGAAACCGGAACTAGGCCTACGTGAGCGCAACAAACGCGATAAGGCAAGGCGCATCCGGGAAGCGGCGCGGGAGTTGTTTCTGGAAAAAGGATTCGACGCAGCCACGACCCGGCAGATCGCACAACGTGCGGATGTCGGTCTGGGGACGCTGTTTTCCTATGTTTCCGACAAACGCGATTTACTGTTCCTGATTTACAATGAAGACCAACCGAAGCTGACCAAAGCCGCGTTCGAGGACGTTCCACCGGATATGCCGCTGCTCGATCAACTGGTTGGCATCTTCGGTTTCTACTACCGATTTTTTGCACAACAGCCAGAACTCGGCCGTTTTCTGTTGCGGGAACTGACATTCTATGTGGACGGTGATCAAGCAGCCCGGTTCCAGTCGGGACGTCGCGAAATTGTTGATGGAATTGAAGCGCTTGTATTTCGCAGCCGCGAGCGGGGAATCATTAATACGGCAGAAGACAGCCGAATGGTCGCGCGCATTATCTTTGCGGTTTACCAGGCTGAAATCCGGCGCTGGCTGCAGGGCAACGAGCCAGAGGCTGAAGCAGGCCTTGAAACACTGCGGCGCGTTCTTGGTATGGTTTTCACCGGCTTGGCGCCTGGAAAAAACGTCGCGTAACGAGGTTCCGCGCATCTTCCAACACTCTACTTGTGCCGAAATCAGAAAACCTGATTTAGGTACTTTCCGCGGAACACTCTCGGTTAAGATGCTTGACAACAAATTGAACATGTTCGAAAATAATAAATGACAAAGGCAAAAGGGGGTAAAAATGACCAGTGACCGGCCAGTGGCGCTGGTAACCGGCGCGGCATCGGGAATTGGCAGCGCGACCGCAATCGAACTGGCCCATTCCGGCCATGACGTCATCGTCAATTTCAGCCGCAGCGAAGGCCCGGCGCGCGAAACAGCGGACGCCTGCGAAGCTCATGGCGTCACTGCGACAATCCATCAGTGCGATGTCGCCGACGACGCGGGTGTGCGTGCCATGCTGGCGGAGGTCGATAACAAATTCGGCCGGCTGGACGTGTTGATCAACAATGCCGGCATTACCTCCTCGGCACCGTTCAAGGATCTGGACGCCATCGACCTGGATGAATGGGACCGGGTACTTGCCGTCAATGTTCGGGGCATCGTTCAGGTCACCCGTGCTGCAACCCCTTTGCTTCGCTCCGCGCCGGCGGGCGCCATCGTAAACACCGCCAGCATCGTCGGTCTGCGTCCCGGCCCGCAGCCACTGGCCTATTCTACCAGCAAGGCGGCTGTCGTTTCCCTTACCAAGACGTTGGCACTGGCACTTGGACCCGACATCCGGGTCAACGCCGTTGCTCCCGGATGGATGGAAGGCGACTGGATGGAACGAATGCTGGGCGATAACTACGATCGACTGATGGAACGCCGCGCTAAAATGACGCCGCTGAAACGCTGCGTCACCGCGGAAGACGTTGCCGAAACGATGGTCAGCCTAGCGTTGAGAAACCGGTTTGTGACCGGAGAAATCGTTGTGGTTGATGGCGGCTTCGCCAATTCCACCTGATCGCAGCACAGGAACAAGGGGGTTCTTAAATGCTTGAAGGAGTCGTTCCGTTTCCGCCAGAATTCGCGGAGAAATATCGCGCCAAGGGCTACTGGGAAGACCGCTCTCTTCGGGACCAGTTCAAGGACGTATTTGACCGTCATGCCGATCGTATCGCAGTCATCGATGGAGATATCCAGGCGACCTATCGCGATATTGACACCCGATCGGAACGGCTGGCGCTGAACCTTCTCGATCTCGGGCTACGGCCGCTCGACCGGGTCGTGGTGCTGCTCCCCAATGTCATTGAATTCGTATACCTCTACTTCGCTCTGCAGAAGATTGGTGCCATTCCGATCTGCGCATTGGCTGTCCACCGGTATCGGGAAGCCAGCCAGTTTACCGAATTAGCGGGCGCTACTGCCTGTTTTGCCCCGGAACGCATGGGCGATTTTGAATTCGCCCCCATGATCTCCCGCCTGAGGAACGAAAATGACTGTCTGAAGTTCGGGGTAATATTAGGCCAAGCGGCGGACGGTTTTTCCTCCCTGAAAGACCTTCTGATCCGCGAGCCAGAAAGCACTCCGGCCGACCTGGATGCCATCGAGATAGACCCCACGGATCCCGCAGTATTCCAGCTTTCCGGCGGCACCACCGGCGTACCCAAGCTGATCCCGCGCACCCACAACGATTACTTCCTGAATTCCAATCTCGCGGTATCGGTCACCGAGGTAACGGCGGATAGCTGCCTGTTACTGGTGCTGCCCATCGGCCATAACCTGCCCCTAGCCTGTCCCGGACTTCAGGGGTTTCTAATCCAGGGTGGCAGAGTTGTACTGAGCACCGACCCCAGACCGCCCTCTGTTTTCAGCCTGACCGAGGAACACGGCGTTTCACATATCCATTGCGTGCCGGCCCTGCTGATCCGGTGGATCAACGATCCGACGATCGGCGAATACGATCTGTCGTCGCTGCGAATGATCCAAAGCGGCGGCCAGCGCATGCAGCCGGAAATCCGGCTGAAGACGCGGGAACTGATCCCCAGCGTGTTCGTGCAGGAAAACTTCGGTATGTCGGAAGGCACATTAATGTTCGTCCGTACCGACGACCCGGAAGACGTGATTCTTGAAACCGTCGGCCTGCCGGTCTGCGAAGACGACGAAATCCGGCTGATCGATGACGAAGGCAACGATGTCGCGCCCGGTGAAGTGGGTGAACTGTGCGTGCGGGGCCCCTATACCCTGCGCGGCTATTTCGGTGCACCGGAACACAACGCACGCGTTTTCACCGCGGAGGGATTTTATTGTTCCGGCGATTTGATGCGACAGCATGCGTCCGGCCGCTATATGGTCGAAGGCCGTAAGAAAGACGTCATCAATCGCGGAGGCGAAAAGATCAGCGCCGAAGAAATCGAAAATCTGATCCTTCAGTTTCCACCGGTTCAGAACGTCGCCTGTGTCGCAATGCCCGACCCGGTACTGGGTGAGCGCATGTGCGCCTGCGTCATCCCCAAGAAAGGGCAGGTCTGCGAATTCAAACCTCTGATCGCGTTCCTGACCGAACTGGAATTCGCCAAACACAAACTTCCCGAACGGCTGGAAATCATGGATGAATTTCCCCTGTCCAATTTCGGAAAGGTTGCCAAAAACAAACTGGTCGAGATGATCTCCGCCAAGCTCGACGCTGAACAAAACGCAGGATAGACAAACCCAACATGCGCATCATCGACCTTCACTGCTATCCCAACACCCAGGCATGGATCGACTGCCAGGGACCCTACGTCAAAGCCCTTGCCGAATACTGGGACCGGGAATGGGTGGCGAAAGAAGAAGACGAAGTCATCCAGGAATTCACGGATGCCGGCGTCGAAGCCGTGCTCGTCGCCTTGGATCTGGAAACCACGATTGCAACACCGCCCTGTTCCAACGAATACGTCGAAGCGATGTGGAAACGCCACCCCGACCGGGTCATTCAGGCGTGGGGCGCGGTGGACCCGTTCAAGGGGGAAATCGCCATCCAGGAAGCCAAGCATGCGATTGAAAACCTCGG
>CAJWUK010000034.1 GCA_913047365.1 uncultured Alphaproteobacteria bacterium
TGGCCGCGATGTTCTTCTTCATGCTGAAGGGGATGTTTACTTAGATCCGTCCCACTTTCGCGGAACCCAACCGCAGCCCTGAAATTAAATTGTTCTAGGCCACGTCGCCGTTCAGCGTATAACCTGTCGACCGCACCGACCGGATCACTTCTTTTTTGCCGTTTTCTTTCCGGTTTTCGCGCCGTCCGACTTTCGCCTGGCCTCGGCCACACGGCTCTTTTTGGTTTCCGGTTTCTGCTTTTCTGCGCGGGCAATCACCAGCGAATCATACGCCGCTAACGACGCAAAATTCACTAGGTCTGCATCTTTAGCGTTGATCGGCGCGATCTGCACGGCGCGGGTCAGGCCGGTCAGCAGCGGGCCGATCACGGTGCCGCCGCCCAGCTTGTGCAAAATCTGGGAAGATATCGCCGCCGCATGCAGCCCCGGCATGATCAGGATGTTCGCGGGGCCGGTCAATCGGCAGAATGGGTAGACCACGCGCAGATCCATATCCAGCGCGACGTCCGGCGACATTTCGCCGTCATATTCGAAGTCCGCGCCCTCGTCGTCGAGGATCGATACCGCGTCCCGGACCTGGGACGCCAGGGCGCCCGGCGGGTTGCCGAAATTGGCATAGGACAGGAACGCCACCCGGGGGTCGTGGCCTAGAGCGCGCGCCTTTTCGGCGCACTGCCGGGCGATCCGGGCAAGCTGCTCGGCACTCGGGCGCTCGTTGATAGTTGTGTCGGCGATAAAGACTGTCCGCCCGCGGGACGTCATCATCGATAAGCCGAATACCTCGGCCCCCCGCACCGGATCGATAGCGAGACGGATATTGTCATAGGCAACCAGATAGTTGCGCGACAGCCCCGTCACCATGGCGTCGATATCGCCATGCACCAGCATGCAGGCAGAGAACACGTTGCGGTCCTGATGCACCAGGCGCTGGCAATCGCGGTAGAGGTACCCTTCCCGTTGCAGCCGCTGATACAGGTATTCGATATAATGCCGGTTGCCGCGAGACAGCGCCGCGTTGTGGATTTCGATGGAATCGGCGCCCGTCATTCCCAGGCGCTTAATGGTCGATTTGATTTGGTCCTCGCGGCCAATCAGCACCGGCGTGCCGTGCCCGGCCTGCGAAAACGCTATTGCGGCGCGGATAGTGGTTTCTTCCTCGCCTTCGGCGAAGCCGACGCGGCGCGGGCTGGCTTTCAATTCCTCGTGAATCGCCTGAAGCATCGAGACGGTCGGATCCAGCCGGGCCGACAATTCGCGTTTGTAGCCCTCGATTTCAGGCATTTCCTTCTGAGCAACGCCGGTATCAACGGCCGCCTGCGCCACCGCCGGCGGAATGGCTGAAATAAGGCGTGGATCGAACGGCACCGGGATGATGTAATCCGGCCCGTAGCGCAGACGCCGGCCGGAATAGGCGGCGGCCACTTCGTCGGGCACGTCTTCGCGCGCCAGTTCGGCTAGCGCGCGGGCGGCGGCGATTTTCATTTCGTCGTTGATGGTGCGGGCGCGGACATCCAGCGCGCCGCGGAAAATATAGGGAAAGCCCAGCACATTGTTGACCTGGTTCGGATAGTCCGACCGGCCGGTGGCGAAGATCGCGTCCTTTCGTACCTCGCGTGCCTCCTCCGGGGTGATTTCCGGATCTGGGTTGGCCATAGCGAAGATGATCGGATTGTCGGCCATTGATTTCACCATGTCCTTGGTCACCGCACCCGCGACCGACAGCCCAAAGAACGAGTCGGCGCTTTCCATCGCTTCTTCTAGGGTGCGCGCCTCGGTATTGGCGGCGTGGGCCGATTTCCACTGGTTCATGCCCTCTTCGCGGCCCTGATAGACGACGCCCCTTGTGTCGCACAGCAGGATGTTATCGTGCTGCATACCGAACGCTTTCAGCAGTTCGATGCAGGCGATACCGGCGGAGCCTGCGCCGTTGACCACCAGTTTGGTTGTTTTGATGTCACGCCCGGTCAGGTCCAGCGCGTTGAGGAACCCGGCAGCGGAAATGATCGCTGTGCCGTGCTGGTCGTCATGGAAAATCGGGATATCCATCAGTTCGCGCAAGCGGCTTTCGATCAGAAAACATTCCGGCGCCTTGATGTCTTCCAGATTTATTCCGCCGAAGGAGGGGCCGAGATACCGCACGCTGTTGATGAATTCGTCGACGTCCTCGGTATCGAGTTCCAGATCGATCGAATCCACGTCGGCAAAGCGTTTGAACAGGACTGCCTTGCCCTCCATCACCGGCTTGGAGGCAAGCCCGCCCAGATTGCCGAGGCCGAGCACCGCGGTGCCATTGGAAATGACTGCGACCATGTTACCCTTGGCGGTGTAATCGTAGGCGGTTGCCGGATCGTCTGCGATTTCGAGGCATGGGGCCGCTACGCCCGGCGAGTAGGCCAGCGCAAGGTCGCGCTGGGTGGTCAGCGGCTTAGTCGCGACGACCTCCACCTTTCCGGGCCGTCCTGCACGGTGCATTGCCAGGGAGTCTTTATCCAGATCGCTGTATTTGCGCTTCGTCATGTCCGCCTCGGTTCGTTTAGGGCAGATTTGCCCCTGAAATCAGGATAGTGACGAAACCGTGCCGCTCCAACAGCGCATATTTCACGTTTCGGTATCTACTATCGCGCCGGTAAGGACCTGATTTAATCCACAAACATGATAAGTTTTTGACCTGATTCTCCGACTCTAGTGCACCGCTGTGATATTTTTTGACCATGGTGGAAGCAGCTCCCATCGAAGACAGCAAGGGTGCACCGACCGACCCGGTGTCGGCGGGCAAAGTGGTTGCCGCGCCTACGCCGATGATTTCGCAATATCTGGAAATCAAACACCATCACCCCGATGCTCTGCTGTTCTATCGTATGGGCGATTTCTACGAGATGTTTTTCGACGATGCCGAACAGGCAGCATCTGTACTCAACATCACGCTTACCAAGCGGGGCAAGCATCAGGGCGCCGACATTCCCATGTGCGGTGTGCCGGTTCATGCCGCTGAGTCCTACCTATCGCGTCTGATCCGCCAGGGGTTTCGCGTCGCCGTCTGTGAACAGACTGAAGACCCCGCGGAAGCGAAAAAGCGCGGTTCCAAGGCGGTGGTTCGGCGTGAAGTCGTGCGTGTCGTTACCCCCGGGACCATCACTGAAGACGCGCTTCTGGATGCGCGGTCCCACAATTATCTGGCGGCGCTGGCTGATGCGGGGGGTGATTACGGGCTGGCATGGTTGGATGTGTCGACCGGGGCGTTCTTTGCGCAACCGGTGGAGCATGCGGGTTTCGCCGCAGCGTTGTCCCGCATCGCGCCCGGCGAATTGCTGGTGCCCGACCGGCTGGTCGAACGGCCCGAATTCTTAGAAATCTTCGCCGAGTTTCGCACCCAGCTGACCGCCCATCCCGGCGGGCGGTTCGATTCCGAAGCTGCCCGGCGCCGGCTCGAAGATTTGTTCGCCGTAAAGGCGCTAGACGCGTTCGGCGATTACGGCCGCGCTGAAATTTCCGCCTGCGGGGCCTTGGTCGGCTATGTCGAGCTGACGCAAAAGGGCAAGCTGCCGCGCCTGCAGCGGCCTCGGCGTTTGGCCGGCGGGGCGACGATGGAAATCGACGCCGCGACCCGGCGGAACCTGGAGCTGGTACAGACCCTGACCGGTACGCGGGACGGATCTTTGCTGTCGGTGATTGACCGGACAGTCACGGGCCCCGGCGGGCGTCTGCTGGCGGCGCGAGTCTCGGCGCCGCTGACCGATGCTGACCAGGTGCGGGCGCGCCACGACGCCGTCGAATGGTTCGTAACCGAAACTGGGTTGCGCGACGACGTGCGCGGCTGTCTGCGGGGGGCGCCGGATATGGAGCGCGCATTGTCGCGCCTCACGGTGGGCCGGGGGGGGCCGCGCGATCTGGGCGCGGTCCGCGATGGGCTCACCATCGCAGCCGAATTGCGGGGCAGGCTGGAAATGGCTGGCGCCGCGCCTTCTGATATTTCCGACGCCGCCACCGACCTGGGGGAACACGCCACGCTGGTCGACCGGTTGTCGCGGGCACTGGGCGAGGACCTGCCCATGATCGCCCGCGACGGCGGGTTCATCCGCGAAGGCTATTCGCCGGACCTGGACGAATTGCGCCTGCTTCGCGACGAAAGCCGCAAGCACATTGCCACGCTGCAGGCCCGCTATGTTAACGAGACCGGCATCCCGTCCCTAAAAATCAAGCATAACAATGTGCTGGGTTACTTTATCGACGTGACGTCCGCCCAGGCGGAAAAGATGCCGGAAGACGACGAAAGCCCATTTATCCATCGCCAGACGCTGGCCAGCGCCAAGCGCTTCACCACGGTCGAGCTGGGCGTACTCGAAGGTAAGCTGTCCCAGGCCGGCGACCGGGCGCTGGCGCTGGAACACGAACTGTTCGACGATCTGGTGGTCGAGGTCACGGGACGGGCCGAAGAAGTTTCACTGGCCGCCGCAGCTATGGCGGCGCTGGACGTCGCAACCGGTTTCGCCTTCCTCGCGGTCGACCGGCGCTATGTCCGTCCCATTGTGGATGGCAGCACTTCGTTCCGCATTACCGGCGGCCGCCATCCTGTAGTCGAAGCGGCCCTCGCTGCCTCGCACGATGGCGGGTTTATCGCTAATGACTGCGATCTGGCTGTGGGTCAGCGCCTGTGGCTGGTTACCGGCCCGAACATGGCCGGTAAATCCACCTTCTTGCGCCAGAACGCACTGATCGCCGTACTGGCCCAAGTGGGGTCTTTCGTTCCTGCGGATGATGCCCATCTCGGTATCGTAGACCGACTGTTCAGCCGGGTCGGCGCGGCCGACGACCTCGCCCGGGGACGGTCCACCTTCATGGTGGAAATGGTCGAAACCGCCACCATCCTAAACCAGGCGACGGAGAAATCCCTTGTGATCCTGGATGAAATCGGCCGCGGCACCGCCACCTTCGACGGCCTGTCCATTGCTTGGGCGACAGTAGAAAACCTGCATGAGGTAAACGCCTGTCGGGCGCTGTTCGCTACCCATTTTCATGAACTGACCTCGCTGACCGCGCGGCTAGGGGCGATGGCGTGCCACACCATGCGCGTGAAGGAATGGGAAGGCGAGGTCATCTTCCTGCACGAGGTCGTCGCCGGCGCCGCAGACCAGTCCTATGGCGTACATGTCGCCAAGCTGGCCGGCTTGCCGCCCGCCGTGGTAGCCCGGGCGCAGGAAATTCTGCGCATCCTGGAAGAGGGCGAGCAGTCGGGCGCACTGGCCAAACTGGCGGACGATCTTCCCCTGTTTACAGCGAATGCCCCGGCCTTGGCGGCAGAATCCGAACTGTCGGCCGTTGAAGAGGCGCTGGCCCGCATCAATCCTGACGAGATGACGCCGAAGGAGGCGCAGGAAATTCTTTATCGGCTTAAAAGCCTTCTATAGCGACTTGTGGTTCGGCAGACTTGCCCAGCCCTGGGGGGGCAGAAGGTCGCGGTGCGCATCGATCCAGGGCTTGCGATTGAAGGGTTGGGAAAGGGTCATTGCTGGGCTGCTAAATAATCTGCGGTGGGAATTAGAGAGACCCGTTCCCCGAAGTGCGTTGGTCTCAATCAAGCCGCTTTCCGAATGTCGATTACATCAATTCGGAAATTTTGCACCGATGCCCTATAAAGAGCGTCATTGGTAACCTCGGAACCACCGAATGCCGTCCATTCCCAAACAGCGCCGGATTATCGACCGCGCCGCCCTGGTGGCGAAGATCGATGCCCTGATCGCCGACAGCCGGCCGCAGGACACACGCGCCGACCTGCTGAGCTTACTGAAAGGGGCGATGGAAACCGGCCGGGCAGAGGTGCGCCGCCGGTTCGATGACGCCGAGGCCAGCGGCGAACAGGTGTCGCACGCGCTGTCCTTCCTGACCGACCAGATTATCCGGCTGATCTACGATTTCGCCACCGAACAGGTCTATCCCGCCGCTAATCCAACCGAGGGCGAACGCCTGTGCCTGGCCGCGGTCGGCGGATACGGGCGCGGCGAGCTAGCGCCGTTTTCCGATATCGATCTGCTGTTTGTGCTGCCCTACAAGGAAACGGCGCGCCAGGAACAGGTCATCGAATACATGCTCTACATGTTGTGGGACCTGAAGCTGAAGGTCGGCCAGGCGACGCGATCAGTGGACGATTGCGTCCGGCTTGCCCGCGGCGACCTAACCATCCGCACGGCGATGCTGGAAACGCGCTACCTGTGGGGCGACAAGAAGCTGTTCAATGAATTGCGCCGCCGGTTCTACGCCGAGGTTGCCGACCAATCTGGCCCTGAATTTGTCGAGGAAAAGCTGGCCGAGCGCGATACCCGACACGACAAGATGGGTGGCTCTCGCTACGTGTTGGAACCCAATGTCAAAGAAGGCAAGGGCGGCCTTCGGGATTTGCAAACCCTCTACTGGATAGCCAAGTATCTCTATAAGGTGGACGAAGTCGCCAACGTGGTCGACCGCGGCGTGTTAACTAAGAGAGAGGCCGACCGCTTTGGCCGCGCCCACTGTTTCCTGTGGGATGTGCGGTGCCACCTACATTACCTGTCTACTCGTGGTGAAGACCGGCTGACCTTCGACCTGCAGTCCGAAATCGCGTCGCTGCTGGGCTACCGCGACCGTGCCGGTGCGCGCGGGGTGGAGCGGTTCATGAAGCACTATTACTTGATCGCCAAGGAGATTGGCGATCTGACGCGGATATTCTGTGCCGCGCTGGAGTCCGAACATCAGCGCAAACCCAAGTTCCGGCTGCCGTCCATCGGCTTGTTCCAGAAATCGGTCGACGGGTTCGATGTTGAGGGCGGCTGGTTGACCGTGAAACGCGCCGAATTTCGTAACGACCCGGTGAAGATCCTGCGCCTGTTCCACGCCGCGCAAGCCGAAGAACTGGATATTCATCCCAAGGCCCTGCGGTCGATTACCCGCAATCTTAACGCGGTCGATCACATTCGCGAAGACGTGGAGGCCAACCGCCTGTTCGTCGAGATGCTGACATCGGAAAAAGATCCGGAAACCACGCTGCGGCGGCTGAACGAGGCTGGCGTGTTCGGCCGTTTCGTGCCGGATTTCGGCCGCGTCGTCGCGCAGATGCAGCACGACATGTATCACGTCTATACGGTCGACGAGCACACGGTGTTTGCGATCGGTATCCTACACGGTATCGAAAACGGCCGGTATGCCGAAGACATGCCGATCTCGTCCGAGATTGTGCACAAGATCAAATCGCGGCGCGCGCTGTATGTGGCGGTGCTGCTGCACGACATTGCCAAGGGCCGGGGCGGCGATCATTCCGAACTGGGCGCTGATGTGGCGCTGGAGCTGTGCCCGCGCTTTGGCCTGTCGGACGAAGAAACCGAAACCGTCGAATGGTTAGTCCGCTATCACCTGTTGATGAGCAACACGGCTTTTCGGCGCGATATCAACGATCCGCAGACCATCACCGATTTTTGCGATGTGGTGCAGTCGGTTGAAAGGCTGCGTCTGCTGCTGGTGCTGACGGCTGCCGATATTCGAGCGGTCGGCCCCAATGTCTGGAATGCTTGGAAGGCTGCGCTGCTGCGCGATCTTTATGATGCCGCGGAGGAACGCCTCACCGGCGGGCATGCGTTCGGCGGGCGAGAGGCACGGATCGAGCACGCCAAGGAAGAGATGCGGGCGCTGTTGTCCGATCTGCCGCCGGAAGTGGTCGACGCGCATATCGCCCGAGGCTATCCGTCCTACTGGCTGTCCTTCGATCCGGATACCCATGCTTGGCATGCGCGGATCGCGCACGAGGCGGAGTCGCGGGAACAGCCACTGACGGTCAAAAACCGGGTCGATTCCTTCAAGGGGGTCACCGAGGTCACGATCTATGCCGACGATCACCCTGGCCTGTTTTCGCGGATCGCCGGCGCGATGGCGGTCAGCGGCGCGAACATCGTAGATGCCAAGATTTTCACCACCACCGACGGCATGGCACTGGATACATTCTGGGTACAGGACGACAACGGAGATCCGTTTGACCGGCCCGATAAGCTGGCACGGCTGTATGCCCGCATCGAACAGACTCTGGCCGGCAGGCTGCGCCCCCGGGACGAGCTGCAGAACGAGACCGGCCTGCCCAAACGCATGAAGGTTTTCAAAGTCGCGCCGCGGGTGCTGATCGACAACGACGCCAGCCGTACCCACACGGTTATAGAGGTCAACGGCCGGGACCGGCGAGGCCTGCTGTATGAACTGACCCGGGCGTTGTCGGCGCTGAACCTGCAGATTGGCTCGGCCCATATCACCACGTTTGGCGAAACCGCTGTAGATGTGTTTTACGTAAAGGACGTGTTCGGCCTACAGATTACCCATGACAGCAAGATCGAGCAGATTCGCCCCGTGTTACTTGACGTCATGAAGGAGGACAACGCCGCAGATACCGGTAATGTCTCGCCCCCGGACGATGTCGCTACCCCGGTTGGCACCATCGCCGAACAGGCCCCGGCTGCGGAATAAGGCTTGCCTCGAATCCGCCGCTATTCAATACAAAGCTAGTGATCTTTTCTTCTGTCCGCATTTGCGGGCGCCGTATCGGTAAACCAGCATGGCCCTGATTCGATCCATTGCCACTGTCGGCGGCTATACCATGATCAGCCGTGTGCTGGGGTTCGTGCGCGATATTCTGATTGCCGCGTTTTTGGGCGCTGGGCCGGTGGCGGATGCGTTTTTCGTCGCGTTCAAGCTGCCTAATTTTTTCCGGCGTCTGTTTGCTGAGGGCGCGTTCAACGCCGCCTTCGTGCCGCTGTTCGCGCGCCATATGTCGGAAGGAGGCGCTGATGCCGCCCGGCGCTTCGCCGAAGAAGTGATGTCGGTCTTCGTTGTCTTCCTGCTGTTCTTCGTCACCGGCCTGCAGATTAGCATGCCCTGGCTGATGCATGGTTTTGCGCCGGGCTTTGCTGACGACCCCTACCGTCACGATCTGGCGGTATCGCTGGCCCAGGTCACGTTCCCCTATCTGCTGTTCATCTCGCTGGCCTCGCAACTGGGCGGCATCATGAATGGGCTGGGCCGGTTTGCGGCGGCTGCGGCGACACCTATCATCCTGAATTTGTGTCTGATCGCGGCACTTCTGGGTCTGGGTTCGGTGCTAGAAACACCGGGCCACGCGCTGGCCTGGGGCGTTGCCGCGGCCGGGGCAGCGCAGTTCGTGTGGCTGATCGTTTCTTGCCACCGGGCCGAATTTCCCCTGCGGCTTCGGGCGCCAAAACTGACCCCCGGGGTGAAACGGCTTCTCATCCTGATGCTGCCCGGCGCGATCGGCGCCGGCGTGGTACAGATCAACCTGTTGATCGATGTCGTGATTGCGTCATTACTGCCGTCGGGGTCTGTTTCGTTTCTGTACTACGCGGATCGCGTAAACCAGTTGCCCCTTGGCGTCATCGGCGTAGCGGTGAGTATCGCGCTGCTGCCGCTGCTGTCGCGCCAGCTTCGCGCCGGCGATGAAGACGAGGCCACAGGCAGCCTGAACCGGGCGTTGGAATTCGCCTTGTTACTGACGATTCCAGCGGCGGCTGCGCTGATGATCATTCCCTATCCGGTCATCGCGGTCCTGTTCGAACGGGGCGCGTTCGGGCCGACCGAAACCGGCGCCACCGCGGCGGCGCTGGCGGCCTATGCTCTTGGCCTGCCTGCCTATGTGCTGATCAAGGTGCTGGGGCCGGGTTTCTTTGCTCGCGAAGACACGGTGACGCCGGTCAAGATCGCAGCTGGCTGCGTGGTCATCAATCTGGTCCTTAACCTGCTGCTGATGGGCCCGTTCGCGCATGTCGGTATTGCCCTAGCGACGGCGATCTCTGCCTGGATCAATGCCGCGCTGCTGGTTTTCATGCTGCGCCGGCGTGGGCATTTCCGGTCAGACTCGCGCCTGCGCAAGGCAATTCCCCGGATGCTGTTTGCCAGTGCCGCCATGGCGGCCGCCGTCGGGTTCACCATGGAAAACCTCGCCGGGTATGCAGCGGCCGATCCGGTGCAAAGGATGATCGCGCTTGTCGTGGTCATCGCGATCGGGCTAGCTGCATTCGCGGCGGCCGCGCTGCTGTTCGGCGCGGCTCGGCGCGAAGATATCAAGCGTATGCTTGACCGGTCCGCGCGTTGAGGCGATAACCCGCCCGATTTCCAACCAATTCGAGCTGGGGACAAAAGGATGAACCGGATTTTTTCCGGCGTGCAGCCGACAGGTGATCTCCATCTCGGCAATTATCTGGGCGCAATCCGGAATTTTGTCGATTTGCAAAACGATTACGAATGCATCTATTGCGTCGTCGATTTGCATGCTATCACAGTCTGGCAGGATCCCAGGGAACTGTCGCACGCGACCCGCGAAGTAACCGCCGCGTTCATCGCTGCAGGCATCGACCCCACGACCGGTATCATCTTCAACCAGAGCCAAGTGGCGGCCCATGCGCAGCTCGCCTGGATATTTAACTGCGTCGCGCGTCTCGGCTGGCTTAACCGGATGACGCAGTTCAAGGAAAAGGCAGGCAAGCACCGGGAGAATGCCTCTGTCGGCCTTTACGCCTATCCAAACCTGATGGCCGCCGATATTCTTGCCTACAAGGCGACCCACGTGCCGGTAGGTGAGGACCAGAAGCAGCATCTTGAACTGACCCGCGATATCGCCCAGAAATTCAACAACGATTTCGGCGTCGAGTTCTTTCCCATGGTCGAGCCGCTGATCTTCGGCGAAGGGACACGGGTAATGAGCCTGCGCGACGGTACGAAAAAGATGTCGAAATCCGATCCGTCCAATCAGTCGCGGATCACTTTCACCGATTCTGCGGACGACATTGCCAAGAAAATCCGTCGTGCAAAAACCGATCCCGATGCCCTGCCGTCGGATCCCGACGGCTTAGAAGGCCGACCTGAAGCGGCAAACCTGGTCGGCATTTATGCGGCGCTGGCTGGGACGACTTCGGCGAGCGTGCTAAAGGAATTCGGCGGCCGCGGCTTCGGAGATTTCAAGCCCGCGCTGGCGGACTTGGCGGTCGAAAAACTGTCGCCTATTTCGGACGAGATGCGCCGTTTGATGGCGGACCCAGTCAATATCGACGCCATCCTGGCCGACGGGGCCGACCGCGCCTGTGCCATCGCCGATCCCATCCGGAAGGAAATAAATGACATCGTCGGGCTGATTTCAGCCTGATCGGTAACGATGGCGCCCGCTCTCTCCGGCGCGGGCCGGCACGACATTTACCCGGTTTTTCTTGCGCGTTTCTGGCGAACGGCGCAAAAAGGGTCTCCGCCCGGCCAAAACTGCAACCCACGGAACGATACGGCCTATGCAGATTTACCTGCCCATCGCTGAAATATCGCTGGATGCGCTAGTGTTGCTCGGCCTTGGCGGCATGGTCGGTTTCCTTTCAGGCATGTTTGGCGTCGGCGGCGGATTTCTGATGACGCCGCTTCTGATTTTCATCGGTGTACCGCCTGCGGTGGCGGTGGGAACTGAGGCCAACCAGGTCGTGGCCGCGTCGGTGTCGGGCGCCCTGGCGCACTGGCGGCGCGGCAATGTGGACGTGCGGATGGGGGTCGTGCTGCTGATTGGCGGATTTATCGGCTCTACCCTCGGCGTGTGGTTGTTCACCTTTCTGCGCGGAATCGGCCAGATCGATTTCGTGATTTCGGTTTCCTATGTTCTGTTCCTTGGCATTATCGGGACGCTGATGGTGGTGGAAAGCGTGCGCGCCTGGTTCCGTTCCCGCAATCCGTCGGCGCCGAGGCGAAAACTGCACTATCACAATTGGTTGCATGGCTTGCCGTTCAAAATGCGTTTCCGGCGGTCCAAGCTCTATATCAGCGCGCTGCTGCCTCTCGGCGTTGGTATCTTAGTCGGTATTCTGGCGGCGATTATGGGCGTTGGCGGCGGTTTCGTGATGGTGCCGGCGATGATCTACCTGCTGGGTATGCCGACGTCCGTGGTGGTCGGAACGTCTCTGTTTCAGATCGTGTTTGTCACCGCGAACGTCACCTTCCTGCAATCGGTCAATAACCAGACGGTCGACATTGTGCTTGCCCTGCTTCTGGTGGTCGGCAGCGTGATCGGAGCCCAACTGGGCGCCCGAGTCGGCACCAAGTTGCGCGGCGAAGAGGTGCGCGTCGCGCTGGGTCTGATCGTGCTTGCGGTATGCGCCCGCGTCGCCTGGACTCTAGTGGCCACGCCGGACGATGTTTACTCACTCGGCATAGGCGGGCGGCACTGATGGCGGCGCGCTTCCTTTTTATCCTGGTCGTGTTTGCGATCGCGCCGCCGGCACATGCCCAGCGTCTGGCTGCCGATTTGTCGAGCAAGGAAGTCGCGATTTCAACCGGATTTTCCGGGGCGGAGCTTCTGCTCTTCGGCGCGACCGAAGGTTACGGCGATATTGTCGTCACCGTCGTTGGCCCGCTACGTAACGAAGTGGTCCGGCGCAAGCAACGGGTCGCCGGTATCTGGGTTAATGGGGCATCCGTTACCTTTTACGAGGCGCCAGCTTATTACCGCATTGCGGCCACCCGGCCCCTAAAAGAGATCGCGCCGCCGGGCGTGCTGGAGAAACTACAAATCGGGGTGGACCGGATTGAGCTCTCCACCCATTCGAAACGCTCGCCAGCGGAAATCCTTGCCTTCCGCAAAGCGCTGATCCGCAACAAGAAAAGCGCTCAGCTATATAGCGAGGATGTTTCCGATATCCGCCTGGTGCGCGACCTGCTGTTCCGGTCGACCATTCCGTTTCCCGCGACTGTGCCCATCGGCGAATATCAGGTGACCGTTTATCTGTTTAAGAATGGCAAGCCGGTCAGTAGCCAGAAAACCCCACTTCCCGTCCGCAAGGTCGGAATGGAAGCGCAAATTTATAACTTTGCCCACCAACATGCCGCCTGGTACGGCGCGATTGCCATTCTGATCGCGCTAGTGGCAGGATGGTTGGCGGGCGTTATCTTCAGAAGGGCCTGACTATGAACGACCAACCTGTCGCTCCCTCGCCGGAAGATACGGCGCTGGACGCCGATGCGCCGCTTGATGAAGCCGAAGGGAACGATCGCTATTTTCTCTGCGTGGTCGACAGTTCCAAAGAATGCCGTAATGCGATCTATTTCGCTGCCTGCCGGGCCAGCAGGACCGGGGGAAGGCTCGCCTTGCTCTTCATGATGGAGCCTGCGGAATTCCAGCACTGGATGTCGGTCGAGGAAAAGATGCGGGAAGAAGCGCGGGAAGAAGCCGAAGATTTTCTTCAGCAATACGCATCCCAGGTTCAGGAATGGACAGGCGAAATGCCGACGCTTTACGTCCGCGAGGGCAAACCGTCTGAGACCATACTGGCGCTGATCGAGGAAGAGCCCCGGATATCCATCCTGGTGCTGGGTGCGGGGACGGAGAAAAAGGGACCCGGCCCGCTGGTATCATCCATCGGCGGCAAGATGTCGGGTAAGTTTCCCATCCCGATAACGATCGTTCCGGGTCATCTGACCTTCGAACAGATCGACATGCTGACCTGATCGCCGCCACCGTCCTCGATGCTTAGTAATATTTGGTATTTCGGTCTGCCGTCGCGCGATCTTTCGCGTGGCAAGCTGCAACACCGTCAGATTTGCGGTGAACCGGTCGTTTTCGGGCGTGCGCCGGATGGCGAGGTCTTTGCCCTCCGAGATCTGTGCCCCCACCGCGGGGCGCCGCTTTCCGAAGGGGGATTCCGAAACGGCGACTTGGAATGCTGTTACCACGGCTGGACCTTCGATATCGGCGGGCGCTGCACATCCATACCGGCGCTGGTGGCTGACGATCCGGTTGATCTGTCAAAAATCACCGTACCCGCCTTTCCCGTATGCGAAGCGCAGGGCCTGATCTGGATCTGGATGGGAGATGGCGACGGCGTGGAGACGCCCCTACCGGTAATCCCCGCTGTGGGCGAACGCGCGCCCCAGATCGTTCACGATGTCGAATTCCCGGTGAACATCGATCACGCAGTGGTCGGGTTGATCGATCCGGCGCACACGCCCCACGTTCATGAATCCTGGTGGTGGCGCCGCCCGAGCGAACGCCGCGACAAGGAGAAGCGTTTCGCGCCCACGCCGCTAGGTTTCGACATGGTGTCCCATCGTGCGTCGTCGAATTCGAAAATCTACCGGTTGCTGGGCGGCGCGCCGGAAGTGCAAATCGCTTTCGCTCTACCCGGCATCCGTATCGAACATATCCGCGCCGGTAAGAATTTTTATTGCGGAATGACCGCCTGCACGCCGATTGACGATAAGCGCACGCAAACCACCCATCTGATGTGGTGGTCGATGCGATGGCTGACGCTGCTGCGCCCGGTCGCCATGCCGTTCGCGCGGTCATTCCTAGGCCAGGACCGGACCGTGTTTGAAAAACAGGCGAAGGGTCTGAATTTCGATCCCGATCTGCGCCTGACCGGCCAGCCTGATCAGCAGGCAAAGTGGTATTTCCGAATCAAGAACGAATGGCAGCGCGCGGCGGATGCCGGGTCGCCGTTCGAGAATCCGCTGACCGAAGCGACCCTACGCTGGCGGAGTTAGGTCTGAGTTGACCACGGGTGATCACACTGGCCGCTCCTACGTTCCGTGGGGGGGCGAATACATAATTTCTGCGGGTGTTCGCCGAAACAGATTTGCGCAGTACCGGGATTTTCGTCCCGCCATCTCTTAAAATCTAGGGCTAACGAAATCTTTAAAAAACTTTCCGCATCCGGAATAATAAGAAAGCGGACGGCAGATCAATAGCTTGCGAATATCCGAATCTGCGCCGTCGGAATCCGGGTTGATCTTAAACTTCGCTTAACCCAGATTAATAACATTGTAGGCCGTTTGTCTGGACGCGGCAGAGACTAGGCGGCGACGGGTGCAAAATGGTCAATGTAAAGGTCGAATCCACGCCGAATCCAGCAACGATGAAGTTTCTTCCCGGCGGTCCTGTGCTAGAGGAGGGCACTGCAAATTTTGCCTCGCCGGACGCTGCCGAGTCTTCCACCCTGGCCCGGCGACTGTTTGGAATAGCGGGGGTGCGGGGAGTGTTTTTTGGATCCGATTTCATCTCGGTTGCGAAAAGCGAAGGCGCCGACTGGCTGGATCTCGAAACGGCTGTTGCCTCGGCAATCTCGACCCATTTCGAGGCCGGTCTGCCGGTGGTGGAGGCAGCGGAGGAGGAAGAAGACCACACGGACGTCGAGGACGCGGTGGTGGCCCGGATCAGGGAACTGATCGATAACCGCATCCGCCCGTCGGTTGCCCTGGATGGTGGTGACATCATTTTCCGAAGTTTTGACGACGGCATCGTGCGGGTGAGCCTACGGGGTGCCTGTGCCGGGTGTCCCAGTTCCGCCGGCACACTGAAGATGGGCGTGGAAAACCTGCTTCGGCACTATGTCCCGGCAGTGCAGGCGGTCGAGGCGGCGGACTAGAAAACGGCGATGACGGCCACTGCCATAATACCGCGGCTACGCCAAAAGGATGGATGAGAAAAGATGGCATCAAGTGTGATCAAAAAGGTCTCGGCTAGGCCCTCGGAGCACGTGACGATCTTTCAAAAAACGGCGATCGGCTGCCTGGTTCTGGCTGTCGGCGCGATGACAGCAATCGGTGTGACGTCCCTGTTGGGCAATAAACCGATACCCGCGGAGCAGGTGGCTGCCGGGAGCGCATCAACCGGGAAGGAAGAGCCCCAGAAGGTCTACGTTGCAGATTCTATACCGACGACGAACCTGCGCAAACCAAACACCATCACCTTGACTGAATCCACCGGTAAGCTGCAGACGCTGTTCCAGCGGATCGGCTACGAACTGGACGGCGTGCGCAAACGGGGCGAGGTGCCGCGTATTTTACTGGCAAGCCTGCCGCCCGATCTGCCCGACCTGCCGCGGGCCGATCAGCGCAAGATGACCTTTATCAAATCGACCTTGCCCTTGATCCTCCATGTAAATGAACAGATTCTGCATGAGCGGCGCCGGCTCATGTCGATCCAAAGCCTTATGGAAGCGGGCGAGAAAATCAGTACCGAAAACGCTCTGTGGCTGGAAGACATGGCCGATCTTTACGGCGCGAAAACTGCCAACCCCGATGCGTTGCTGTGCCGGGTGGATGTGGTGCCGCCCTCATTGGCCATTGCCCAAGCGGCCGAAGAAAGCGGCTGGGGAACGTCCCGGTTTGCCCGCGAAGGCAACGCCCTGTTCGGCCAGCGGGTCTATCGCGACAACCGAAAGGGCCTGGTGCCCGAAGACCGGAAAGAGGGCGAGGTCTTTCGTGTGCGCGCGTTCGACCGCCTGATCGACGGCGTCAAGGCCTATGTCCACAATCTGAACAGCCATTTCGCCTATGATGATTTTCGTACCTCGCGGGCGGCGATGCGGAAGCAGACCTCGAAGCTCAACGGCTATGACCTGGCCGGTTCATTGATAAAGTATTCGGAACGGGGCGCCGCCTATATCGAGACGATCCGGCTTATTATGCGCACGAATTCGCTACAGGTGTTCGATGCCAGCCACCTAGGCGCGGTCGTCGAACCGAACAAGGGCGACGACGGCCCAGACACCTGATTCAGCCTCTCGGCAGGTAGAACTGTAGCCCGTACCAGCGCCAGCGGCCCGACCGAGTCAGCATTGTGCAGTTGATCCGCGTGCGCCCTGGTAGCAAAGCGGCATCCAGGCGTACTTCTACACGGGAGCCCAGCCGTTCTAGCCGGGCTTTTCCCTGATTGGAAACGTAACACGCAAGCTGCGACAGGCGCTTTGCCGCTTCGCCCAGAACCGTGAAGCCTAGTATCGGCGGGTTGGTTTCGGGCCCTAGCAGTGGGTCCTGCGGCGAAACCTCACTCACCTTTATCGGCAGGGCATTTATCGCTAAGCGGAACCGGCTTTTGCCGCCGAAGTTTTCGTTCATGGCGAAGCGCGGCAGATACAGCATATCCGCCCCCGGATGAAGAACGCCGGAATGCTGGCCGAAGCCCACCGTGAAACCGGTTTCCTTCGCAACCTGTCCCACCGCTAGGCTGTATTCGCCGTAAGGATAGGCAATGAGGGTCGGCGCTTCGCCGAGCTCTTCGCGAAAGCGCCTGTTGGATGTTTCAAGCTCCGACCGGTTCCGGGCGGCGCTCGCTGTCGCCATATGAAGATGGGTGTGAGTCTGGCTACCGACGGTAACGCCTGCCTGTTTCAATTCCCGAATTTGGTCCCAGGACATGTAGCTTCCGACGCGCTGGCCTACCGGTTTGGTGGCGACGAACAGGGTAAAGGGCAGGCCAGCTTTCTTAAGCCGGGGATATGCCTCGCGGTAGACCGACACAAAGGCATCGTCGATGGAGATACCGACGGTCCGTTCCGGCAGCGGTTTTTTTGCCCGTAGACGCGCAACGATTTCTGGCAGGGGCAGAACCGTGTATTCCGGCTTGGCTAGCTCGGCCAGATGGGCTTCGAACTGATCGATGCGGATGTTCGTCGATGGATAGGTGTTTTCGCCAAAGCGGTGATACATCAAGATGACGGCGGATTCGGCGGCGATAACAGGAGCCGCGGCTCCGACGCAGGCGGCGGTCAGCGCCGCTCCGAAGGCTAATCCGATTGATCTCTGCATAGTAAAGCCGTTTACCCCGGTCCCGCCGCTTATGTGTGGCCATTGCGCGGGACCACTCTAGAGCCGATCCGATTCCGGTTACAAGGCTGAAATATAGAGATTTGTTTGCCGTTAACGGCGAGAATCGGGCCGTGGATTACCGCGGCATCATCGGTTCGGGCAGGGCGTCGTCGCCCAGTAAATCGTATTGCCGCGAGTCGAAAAGCTGATAGTGCCACCATTCGTTCCGGTAAAAATCCCAACCGGCAGTAATCATGATTCCCATCAGTAAATGCCGGTTGCGCTGTTCGTGAGCGCTGATTTCCGTATTCCCATGATGCGATAGTGGCGTGAAGTCATCGAACTGGGTGCCCATTTCGAGCGGATTGCCGTCTGTATCTATTAGGGTCAGGTCCACGGCAACGCCGCGTGAGTGGGGCGATCCCCGCCGGGGATCGGCCAGAAATTCGGGGTCCGGCGTGTGGTTCCACAGCACCCATTGCGCTTCCGACGGGCGAAAGGCGTCGAAAATCAGAAAGCGTAGGTCAAGTTCTGCCGCCAGCGCGATTGCGGTTTCCAGTTTGTCCGCCGCCTGCGTGTGCAGAAAACAGGCAGGACGCCCATATACCGGCGCGCCGGTGAAATTGTTTGCTGTCGCATAGGTGATGTCGGTATCGGTATCAAACCGGGGTGGGGTGATTTCGACCAGGGTCATTATGGTCCTTCTCTTAGAATTCCATCATAAAGCTATCACGATGAAGACGAATCACGACTGGCAGCCGGGACGCTCATGCCCCTGACCCTTGCAATCGATACCGCAGGCGACGCCTGTGCTGCCGGTCTGATCGGAAACGGCAAAGTATTGGCACAGCAATTTCAGACCATGCCCCGGGGTCACGCCGAAGCCCTGGTTCCCATGGTCCAGAAACTAGCAGGGGAGGCACGCGTCGGGCTGGCGGATATCGATCTTGTCGCCGTCACCATCGGGCCCGGATCCTATACCGGCGTCCGGACCGGCATCGCTGCGGCCCGGGGATTTGCTCTGGGTGCCCAGGCGCCCGCGGCCGGGGTGTCTTCTTTGCAGGCAGTTGCGCGCGGAGCCGCCCCTGACGCTGCCCGGCCTATTCTGTGTGTTCTTGAAACCCGCCGGGCGGACTATTTTGCGCAACTGTTCGATCCCGATGGATCATCCCGGGCTTCTCCTATAGTGGCGGAAGGGAGGACACTGGCCGATCTTGTCGGCCGTTACTCGGCGGTGCTAGCGGGAAACGCCGTCGGACGGCTGATCGGGGAATGTCCGGCGTTAAAATCCGCTCCGGTCTCCGCCGCGAGAACACCCCGGCCGGGTGATATTGCGGCACTGGCGGAAACAGACTATGCAGACGGAGGGCTGGCGCCGGATACGCTGTCTCCATTATACCTTCGGGCGGCGGAGGCGAAGCTTCCTCCGCAGGGCGGGCGGCTGAAACCAGTTGGTTGACCATCCGATGCGAACACGATGAACGACTACGAACTTAC
>CAJWUK010000035.1 GCA_913047365.1 uncultured Alphaproteobacteria bacterium
CGAATTGCCGATGCCGGTTCGTATCATGTGCGAAGATCTAGTCGTTTTTCGCGACGGCGATGGTAATATCGGATGCTTGGAACTTCACTGCGCCCATAGAGGCGCGTCCCTTGAATACGCCCGCGTCGAAGAAGACGGCATTCGCTGTTGTTATCACGGCTGGAAGTTCGCAGCGGACGGCAAATGCATCGACATGGCCTGCGAAACCGATGACTTCCGCGAAAAGATGGATGTGTGGCAACCGGCCTATCCCACCCACGAATATGGTGGGCTGGTCTTCATCTACATGGGTCCGCCCGAAAAGATGCCGCTGTTCCCGCTCTACGACATCATTGATACGCGGTACCGAGACGACGTCGTCCTGCGCGGCATGCGTTTGTGGGAGGACCACGCCATCGGCTTCGTTAGAGATTGTAACTGGCTGCAGCACTACGAAAATGTCGTGGACGCCTATCATTTACTGATTTTGCATGCCGCCAATTCGGGCGACCAGTTTGGCAGCGTGGTCACGACAACGGGCTGGCCGGACATCACTTTTGAAGAAACTGATCTCGGCGTTCGCTACAACATGCTGCGGAATCTGCCGAACGGAAACTTTCTGGAACGTCATGCCGAGGTTGTGCTACCCAATCTCGCCTTGATCCCCAGTATTCACGAACAGGGAACGGAACCCAAAGAGGAATCCCGTGCGACCGAGATTACCTGGTGCGTGCCGGTCGATAACGAACATCTGTACGGCATCTCCATCGTTGCCTGGCCGAAAGACAAAAACGGTGACTTGGTCGAAGACTGGAAGGCCGGCATCGATACGCTGACGGATATCCGCCCTGGAAATCTGCGGAACCGCCCCTATGAGGAAAAACAGCGCCACCCGGACGATATGGAAGCGCAGGAAAGCCAGCGGCCAATCGCCATCCATGCGCTCGAAAACCTGGCGACGTCGGATCGAGGTATCGTATTGCTGCGCCGGGCGCTTCGCCGATCACTGGACAAGATGGCGGCAGGGGGAGATCCCGCCAACATCGTCCGGGACGAGGCTGAGAACCACGCAATTAAAACCCACGCCTGGAACACGGTCCGGCTGCCGGATACACCTCAGCAGGCAGCGGAGTAACCGTCCTAGGCTGGACAGTGGTAGGACAAGCCTCCTACCCTGTTTGCATGGCACTCGACGAAAAAGAATTCCATTCCCTACTGCAGGCGCGCCGGGCCGAATTGCTCGCCCTGATCGATACGGCTGCGGAAGCATCCGCAACAGTTGAACTGGATCAGCAGGTGCAGGGGCGCCTTTCGCGTATGGATGCGATCCAGGGCCAGGCCATGGCGCAGGCAACCTGGAAACGACGCCGGATGGAAATTTCCCAGATCGACGCCGCACTAGGCCGGATGAAAGAAGGGGAATTCGGATATTGCGTTGAGTGCGGTGAGGAAATCGCCGAAAAACGGCTCAGGCTAACACCCGCTGTCGCGCGATGCGTGGAGTGCGCCTGAGACAAAGTCAGAACCATAAGGAGCTGTTAATTCTCCATAAATAGAGGCGTCAGCCACCTGTTGAGGGCCGCTTTCGGATCAATGTAGAAGATATGCATTGCAATCTAGGTATAGCGAGTCAGCTTCTTCGCCCAGGCAGGCCTTCGCCAGGCGCCGGAAAGTAATCACAAACTTGCCGTTCTAGCCGCGCGCATCCTTTGTGGCGTCGGCATCGATTTTTCCGTCGACGATGATGACACCGTATTTTTCGGCGGCCGCGGCCACTGACACGTAGCCGTTCCGGACATCTTTCAGCACCTTTTCTGGAGGCCGACGGCGGGCATCGCCATAGCCGCTGCCCCCCGTCTGTTCCAGCCGTACGATCGTGCCCGCTAAGGCTTCCCTTGTGTCCAAGGCCGCGAGTTCCTCGCTGTCGGGGCCATCGGGATTGATCGACGTCACGCAGACCGGCGGGCCCTCCCCGCCTTCCACGCCCCATCCTGGCTGTTCATGGTTTGCGGTACGGCATGTCAGGATCACGTCGGACAGCATCTCGTATTCACGCACGAAACCTATGCCTCCGCGTGTTCGGCCGGCCCCGGCGCTGTCTTCCCAAGTATCGAATTTGCGAATCCGAATGGGATATTCGGTCTCAACGATTTCAACGGGCGTCGACGGCGTGAAATGGCACATGCCCATCACCATGGCTGTGCCGTCATGATCCGCGGTGCCGCCCAAAGATGTCACCATCAGCTCATACTGGACGGTTGGCCTACCGGATCGTCCCTCTCGATATCCAATGGCGATTGCGCCATTACCCAGGCCTGGCGGCGCCACCGCGCGCGACGGATTTAACTTGCCAAGCGCCGCGACGACGCAGGCATAGGCGAGATGCGAAGTCGGGAAATAATGGTTCACCGTCGCGGGAAAGACTGGGCTGACAATTTTTCCGTCGGGAAGGACAATATCCAGCGCCTCAAATGCCCCGCTGTTCACCGGAATGGTAGGGTCCGACGCAGCGATGGCGGCCAGCACCGTCACCGCCTTGCAGGTTTGTGCCGGTGTATTGATCGGGCCCTTTGTCTGCCCATCCGATCCAGAGAAATCGATGGTTAGACGGTCGCCTTTCTTGACGGCACGAACATGAATTTTCACCGGCGTTGCCGGATCGGCACCGTCATGGTCCATGAACCCCTCGGCCTGGGCTTCACCATCCGGCCAAGTGGCAATTTCAGCCCGCACCCGGTCGCGGGTGCGGTCGATCAGGCTCTCCATCGCCTCGACTAGCGTGTCGACACCATATTCGTCAGACAGCGCCTGCAAACGCTCCGCGCCCAAGCGTGTGGAACCAACTTGGCCACGCAGATCGCCGACCACCACGTCCGGCACCCGACTATTGGTCCGGATAATGTTTTCGATCTCCGGAATAACGCCGTCTTTGGTCCAGTAACGCACCGGCGGCAGGCGTAAACCGTCATGGAAAATCTCGCGGGAACCGGCACCGGACGACCCGGGAACCAGCCCGCCCACATCGGCCTTGTGCGCGACCGACACCCCGAAGGCGATGCGCCGGCCTTCGTAAAACACCGGCGTCGCCACCACCATATCGGGCACGTGGCTGTTTCCTGCCTGATAAGGATCGTTACAGATAAAGCTGTCGCCGTCTTCCATGGCGTCGCCCGGATATGCCATCAGCAGACTTTCGACGGATTTCGTATAAAGCATCGAATGGTACTGAATTCCGCCGCCCACCATGATGACGCGGCCATCGGCATCGGTGAGACCTGCCGTGCCGTCCTGGCTTTCCCGCAAGATCGGCGAATAGCCGGAGTGAAACAGGGCGTGCGCCATCGCCTCGGTTGTTTCGCGCACCCGGCTCAGGACGACCTCTGTCGTGATCGGATCAAGGGTCAAACGCCGGCTCCCGTCTCGATGATCAGATTACCCCACAGATCGACGGCGCACGACATCCCTGCCAGAACCACGGTAGTGGAATCGAATTGCTGGACCACAGCCGGACCATCGAATTTGTCGCCAGCACACAGTTTGGCTCGATCATAGATGGCCGCATCAAGAAACGACGCGGAATTCAGGTCGAACAGCGGACGGATCGCAATTTGCGCCGTCGCCGGATCTCCACCAGCGCCAATTTCCGGTAATTCGAGGCGCGGTACGGAGATTTCGGCAATCAAGCGAAAGGTGACGACTTCCGCGTCTTCTTCCTGCGCGCTCGCGCCGTAAACTCTCTGATGGGTTTCATCGAACGCCTTTTTCAGACCCGGTTTGTCTTCCTCCGTCAGTTGGGTAGCCGGACAGTTCACGGGCAACTGGTATCCCTGATGCTGATACCGCATGTCCACCTGTCGGAGGATCGCCACTTGATCAGGAGAAAAGCCCTCTTCCCGCACATCATCTTCGACCCGCGCTTCCAACCCGGCGAATATTTCATTCATCCGGTCCGCGGACACTTCGGACAAGCCCGCCACGGCCGATTGCAGATATACATGCCGCACCGATGTCTGCAGCAGGCCCATGGCACTGTTAATGCCGGGATAGAGCGGCACAATCACTTTCGGGATGTTCAGATCGCGCGCCAGCAGGGCGGAATGAAGAGGTCCCGCCCCCCCGAATGCCGCCAGCATATATTTTCTGGGATCCTCGCCGCGGGACTGAAACGCCAGCCGCAGATCGACCGCCATATTGGTGTTGACGATGCGCAGGATGCCTGCCGCGGCTTCCACGACCTCCAGCCCCAACGGGTCGGCAACATGTTCCCTTATCGCAGCTTCTGAAGCGGATTTATCCAGCGTCATCTTGCCGCCCAGCACATTGTCGGCCGCCAAAGCACCCAATACTAAATTTGCATCGGTCACTGTCGGCCGCTCGCCGCCGCGCCCATAGCAGGCCGGCCCGGGACTGGCGCCGGCGCTCTCCGGCCCCACCTTCAGCAAACCGTCCGGTCCGATCCACGCCAGCGTACCACCGCCTGCTCCCAGTGTCCGGACCTGAAGCATCGGCGTGCCTATATCCTGGCCTGCAATCCGGCCTTCGTTGGTTTCGTCCGCACGACCGCCGGAAATCATGGCGATATCTGTGGACGTGCCTCCCATATCGAGGGTGACGATGTCCTGCTGACCGGTAATCCGGGCAAGCTCTTCGCCCGCGACCACGCCCCCGGCAGGGCCGGAGAGCAGTGTCTGATTGGGGAACCGGGCGCCCAAGGTGATCCTCATCAACCCGCCGTTGGACTGCATTAGAAATACCTGGGGCGTTTCAACGCCGAATTCCTTCAGGCGGTCGGAAAGGCGTTCCAGATAACGCTGCATGTTTGGGCCGACATAGGCATCGATCACGGTGGTGGACTGGCGTGGATATTCGCGGATGGTCGGCAACACGACCGAAGACAGCGACACCCGCCAGTCGCCGGATTCCTCCGCCAGTATGTCGGCGGTCCGCCGTTCATGGGCAGAGTTCTGAAAGCTGAACAGGTAACAGACAGCGACGGAGTCGACACCCTCTTCTTTAAGAGACCTTGCCGCTGACCGGACAGCATCTTCATCCAAGGGAGCCAATTCGTTTCCCTGATAATCCATTCGTCCTGGTATACCGTGGGTCAGCGACTGCGGTGCCAGCAGGGGCGGCTTCCGGTAAAACGGATCGATCAGGTCGGTCGCTTCCGGCTGCGCCCAACCGCGCGCTTCGTAAACCGCCCGAAAACCATCCGTAATCAGCAGTCCGGTTTTAACCCCCTTTCCTTCGAGAATGGCGTTGGTGGCGACCGTGGTGCCGTGAACGAGGGACGAAATTTCCCCCGGTGCCACGCCGGTGGCGAAGAGGTCTTCCAGCGCCGCAATAACCGCACCGGACGGGTCATCCTGTTCGGACGATACCTTGGCGACCCGCAATTCGCCGGTGTCGACTTCGAATGCGATCAGATCGGTAAAGGTGCCGCCGGTATCGATACCAACCATCCAGGACGTCATGGCAATATTTCCTGTCAGGTCGTGGCGGCGGCGTCGATATGCACGTGAACCGCTTCGGCGCCGTCAATAACTTCACGTCCCAGCACCTGCACGGCCTTTTCGGCCTGATCCACCGGATAGTGATGGGTACACAGGCTTTTTAGCAGGTCGCCCTTGCGTCGGATGATATCGATAGATTTTTCAACCGCCGACCAGCTCGATGACAGCACGCCCAGCATGGCTATTTCTTTGGTGATCAGCTTGTCGGAAATGAAGTTCGGGATCGGCTTGAAGCTTTTCAGGCCAGCCACGACGACCTTTCCGCCGGGACGCACCATTTCGATCGCCTGAGTGATGGGTTCGGTCGCAAAGGCGGACACGTCGACGACGATATCGGCCAATTTGCCATCGGTCACATCGATAACCCGTTCGACTGGATCACCGTCGTCCACAACAATGGTTTCGTCGGCGCCCAGTTCGCGGGCGAGCGAAAGCCTAAGCTTATCGTTCTTGGTACCCGTGACGATGATCTTGCCCGCGCCCGCTTCGCGCGCGGCGACGACGGCCAGAAGTCCCCGCTGGCCAGGTCCTTCGATCACGATCGTGTCGCCAATGCCCGTTTCCGGTCGTTCCACTGCCCAACGGACGGCATTGGACATCGGATTGAATAGGCTCATGATGTCAGTGGGGACGTCCGGTGGCGCCTTATGAAGCGTGGCGCCGGGATGCAGATACATGTGTGTCGCATACCCTCCCCACAAATGGGGCGGATTATCGAACCCGACACGAAGGCCGTAGCCCATACCGTTCTTGCAGAGTACGGCCCGGCCAACCTGACACTGGAAGCACTGTCCGCAGGGGATCGAGGCTTCGACGGTCACCCGGTCACCTTCTTTCACATCCCACCTTTTCGCGGCTTCGGAACCGACTTTTTCTACCCACCCAAGAATTTCATGACCGGGAATTACCGGACGTACCGCCCACGGCGTGTCGTCGAGATGGCCAAGATATTGTTCCCAGTCTGTCCCGCAGAGGCCGGCTGCTTCGACCCTTAATATACCCTCGTCAGGACCGATGTCTGGAATTTCGACTTCGCGGTATTCAAATACCCGCGGATCGGTCAATACGGCGACCTTTGCCTGTTCGGCCATGGCCAGCCCTCCTTTTTTTACTTAGGTTTCTAACGATCCTGCCATCGGGGGCATAGTCATGCAATCCGCCGGCAAACAGTTTCCCAAGAGGTCAGGACGCCTTCTTCAGAGGTTCGACACAGGCCTCGTCATCATTCCGAACATTATTTACCCGGGTGGATACCCGGTAGAACGCCATGTCGTCTTGTGAAAACGGCTTTATGACGGCGTTTGCTTCGTCCGACCCACCCTCCAGCCACAATTCGTAGTCCGTGGGATCCACGATCACCGGCATGCGGTGATGAATGGGCACAAGCTTGGGATTCGCGTTGGTGGTTACAATCGTAAACGTCTCAACAGTATCACCGGTGTCTTTTAACCCTTCTGGGACCGTCCAGCTTTCCCAAAGTCCAGCAAAGGCAAATGGTTTTCCTTCCCGAAAACCGATTCGAAAGGGCTGCTTCTTCCCTCCCTCGGTTCGCCATTCGTAAAACCCGTCGACGGGCACCAAACAACGGCGGGATTCGTAGGCGCTTCTGAAGGACGGTTTTTCCGCAACAGTTTCGCCACGGGCATTTATCAGTTTGGAGGCGATGGACGCGTCCTTAGACCAGGGTGGGATCAGGCCCCAGCGCAGCATGTCCATGTTTTTTTTGCCGCCGGTTTTTCGGACAACCGGGGCAGCCTGTGTCGGCGCGACATTAAACCGGGGCTGCAGGTTCAGTTTGTCATCAATTCCAAACAGCCGGTACAACTCGTCCGGGGTGACGGTGAGAGAATATCGTCCACACATGAAGGCAGTTTAACGAATCGTCAGCGATTCGGCCTTTATTCTGTTTTAACCCGGCGTTAATTATTACGCGCGCTCTCAGACGGGGACCTTTCTTACCTTGGCATTTTCAGACACCCAGCGCCGAGATCTTCTATTGGCCGTGACAGAAATCGCCGACCGCGCGGGCGATGTGATTATGGAGGTCTACGAAACAGATTTCGATGTGCGCCAGAAGGACGACGCTTCTCCGGTCACAGAGGCAGATGAACGGGCAGAATCTCTGATACTGCCCGCACTGCGCGAACTTCTACCCGGAATTCCGGCCATCGGCGAAGAAGCAGTCGCCCGGAACGAGTCCGAAATGGTAGACGGGAATACGTTCTGGCTAGTCGATCCGGTCGACGGAACCAAGGAATTTTTGCGCCGCAGCGGTGAGTTCACCGTCAACATTGCCCTGATCGAAGATGGCATCCCCACCCTCGGGGTCGTAACCGCCCCGGCGCTCAAAAAGTCCTATCGAGCATACGGTCCGAGGACGGCCGAAAAAAAAACTGGAAATGCCGAATGGTCGCCGATATCGGCGCGAGCCACTCCGACAGCCGGAGCAGTTATCGTTTCCAGCCGTTCCCACGGAGATCTGGACAAGCTGGAAGCATTGATGACAGGTGCGGCTGTGCAGGGCCACCGCAGGGCGGGCAGTTCCTTGAAATTCTGCCTGGTGGCGGAAGCGGAAGCGGATTTCTATCCGAGATACGGACCTACCTGCGAGTGGGACACAGCCGCGGGTCACGCCGTCCTGGTCGGGGCCGGCGGTAGCGTTCGTCTGACGGATGGGATGGATCTTTCTTACGCCAAATCGGGTTGGCGAAATCCGGAGTTTATCGCCCGAGGGCTGGAATGATCTTTTCTCCCTCCGAGAGGTCCTGTGCCAAGGCCGCGGGAATTCTTAGATCGGGCGGGCTGGTCGCGTTCCCGACGGAAACGGTATACGGCCTGGGTGCGGACGCTACCTCCGACAGCGCCGTCGCCGGCATTTTCGAGGCAAAACAGCGGCCCTCCTTTAATCCGCTGATCGTCCATGTCGCATCCGCTGAAACGGCCAAAAAAATAGGCTATTTCGACGACACCTCTCGCAGTCTGGCCGAAAAATTCTGGCCCGGCCCGATGTCGCTGGTCGTGCCCCGCAGCGCAGATTGCCCGATATCCCTGCTGGTAAGCGCCGGTCTGAAAACGGTGGCCATCCGCGTTCCGGCCCATCCAATCGCCCAAATACTGCTTTCAAAAACCGGTCTGCCCGTCGCCGCCCCCAGCGCCAACGCCTCCGGCCGTGTCAGCCCGACCACAGCGGTGCATGTAGAAACATCGCTGGAAAAACGGGTCGATATGATCCTGGACGACGGGCCCTGCGCAGTTGGCCTTGAATCCACGGTCATCGACTGCACGGCGGATAAACCGACGATCCTCCGACCTGGCGGCTTAACGAAGGAGGAAATCGAGGCCGTCACCGGCCCCTTGGCCGTTTTGGCGACCCCCCACGATGCGCCGGCATCGCCAGGAATGCTGGAAAGTCACTATGCGCCGGATGCCGTGCTCCGGCTCGGCGTTTCATCGATTCCAAGTAATCACTCGCTTCTTTCTTTCGGAAAACATGCACATTCCGGCTTTGTCGCAGAGAGAAACCTCAGCCCTGAAGGCAACCTGGTCGAGGCCGCGGCCAATCTTTTCGCCATGATGCGGGAACTTGACGAAATCGGCGCGCCGATCGCGGTCACGCCGATTCCGGAACACGGGCTCGGCCTTGCCATAAACGACCGGCTGCGGCGGGCCGCCGCACCTCACCCCGCCACCTGACCCATTGCCCCTGAGGCCCCGTTGATATAATTCTGGGCGCCAGTTTGGGAACCGGTCACACATGAACGCAACCGCAATTCCGGAAATCGACCAAAGCGTCCTCAACCGCCTGCGCGCGGCGGTCGGCGAGGCCGGCATTATCACCGACGAGAACGACAAGGCCCCCTATCTGAACGACGAACGCGGATACTATACCGGCGCTTCGCCGATGATCGTCAGGCCAGCGTCGACCGACGAAGTCTCCGTTGTCGTCGATATTTGCAACGCAACGCGGACACCCATCGTACCCCAAGGCGGCAACACCGGTTTGTGCGGGGGCGCGACGCCCTATGAACACGGCAGCGAAATCCTGCTGTCGATGACCCGGATGAACGCCATCCGGGATATCGATGTCCTGAACTATACCATCACGGTTGAAGCCGGTGTGATCCTCGCCAATGTCCAGAAGGCGGCAGAGGAAAACGACCGGTACTTCCCGCTCAGCCTCGGCGGTGAGGGAACGGCCCGGATCGGGGGGAACCTGTCGACAAACGCCGGGGGAACCGGGGTGTTGCGCTACGGTCCCGCGCGCGATCTATGCCTCGGTATCGAAGCCGTTCTGCCCGATGGCCGCATATGGAACGGGCTGAACGGGCTGCGAAAGGACAACACGGGCTACGATATCAAACACCTTTTCATCGGCGCGGAGGGTACGTTGGGCGTCATCACCGCCGCTTGCCTGAAATTATTTCCTCACCCCGCCGACATCCAGACCGCCTTCGTCGCTGTCGAAAACCAGCATGCGACAGTAGAACTGCTCGCTCGCGCGCGGCGGATTACAGACGACCGGGTGGTCACTTTCGAATACATGCAACGCGAAGCAATCCAGTTGGCGCTGAACCATATCGCCGATACCCGCGATCCGCTTCCAAACATCTATTCGCACTATGTCCTGATGGAACTGGCCGCCGGCGAAGCCGCCGCCACGGGCCTCCGTGGCGTGATGGAAACCGTTCTAGAAGACGCCATGAATGACGGGTTGGTTCTCGATGCGGTATTGGCGGAAAGCGGCCAGCAATCAGGGGATTTCTGGAAAATACGGGAAACCATCCCCGAAGCGCAGAAATTCGAGGGCGCTAGCTCCAAACACGACATTTCGGTGCCGGTTTCGGGTGTTGCGGATTTTCTGGTCGATGCCGTCGCCGACCTGCAGAACTTTATGCCCGGCATCCGCCCTTGTGCCTTTGGTCATGTGGGCGACGGCAACATCCACTTCAATCTCAGCCGGCCTGCGGACATGTCGGATGAGGAATTTCGGTCGAAAGAATTCGACATTCACAAGATCGTTTATGACCGCACCGTTGCGATGGGCGGTTCCATCAGCGCAGAACACGGCATCGGCCGGCTTCGCCGGGGCGATCTTGAAACCTATAAATCGCCGGTCGCTTTGGACGTCATGCGGACGATCAAGGCATCGCTTGATCCCAACGGGATTATGAACCCGGACAAAGTCCTCTAGGAGTAGATTATGGCTGAATACACAGCACCGCTTCGCGATATGAAGTTTGTTATCGAAGAGCTGATTGGCCTCGATCAGATAACCGAAATGCCTGGATATGAGGAGGCGACCAGCGATGTCGTCCGCGCCATCTTGGACGAAGCAAACAAAGTGGCGCGAGATGTATTGTCGCCTATCAATCGAAACGGCGATCTCGAAGGATCGCGTCTGGAAAACGGCGTGGTCATCACACCTACCGGGTTCCGCGACGCATATCAGGCCTATGTCGACGGCGGCTGGAACTCATTGCAGTTCGATGAAGAGATCGGCGGACAGGGTCTGCCGCAACTCGTTGCCACGTCAGTATTCGAAATGTGGGACGGCGCGAACCTGGCATTCATGCTGTGCCCCGTCCTGACCATTGCTGCTGTGGAATGCCTGGAAAAGTTCGGCACGGACGAGCAGAAAGAGAAATGGGTGCCCAAGCTGGTGACTGGTGAATGGACCGGCACCATGGTGCTGACAGAACCCAATGCCGGGTCCGACGTGGGCGCATTGCGCACCCGCGCCGAACAGGAAGGTGATCACTACCGGATTAGTGGACAGAAAATATTTACCACCTGGGGCGAGCACGACTTCACGGAAAACATCGTCCACATGGTTCTTGCCAGAACACCAAATGCGCCGCCCGGAACGCGCGGAATTTCGCTCTTCATCGTGCCGAAATTTCTGGTCAACGATGACGGGTCTCTCGGCCAGCGCAACGATCTTCGTGCCGTTTCCCTGGAGCACAAGCTGGGCATTCACGGCAGCCCTACCTGCATGATGCAGTTCGGCGAAACCGACGGCGCGATAGGCTATCTAGTCGGCGAAGAATGCCGGGGCATGGAATACATGTTCTCGATGATGAACAGCGCCAGGCTCGCGGTCGGGCGTGAGGGCGTAGGTATTGCCGAGCGCGCCTATCAACAAGCCGCGAATTACGCTCGCGAACGCGTCCAGGGCCGGGACGCGGCCGACCCTGCATCGGGCGACGTGGCGATCATCCGTCATCCTGACGTACGCCGGAACTTGCTCACCATGCGTGCCCTGATCGAGGCAACCCGCGCACTGAGCTATTACGTGGCGGCGGAGCTCGATATCGCGTACAAACACCCGGATCCCGATAGGCGAAACACCGCGGCGGCGCGAGTGGATTTGCTGGTTCCGGTCGTCAAAGCCTGGTCGACAGATTGCGGCATAGAAATCGCGTCTCTGGGCGTGCAGATTCATGGCGGCGCCGGGTTTATCGAAGAAACAGGCGCTGCCCAGCATTATCGCGACGCCCGGATTACGCCGATCTACGAAGGCACCAACGGTATCCAAGCACTCGACCTGGTAGGCCGGAAAATTCTCCGCGACGGTGGAGAAGAGTTGAAGACCTTCCTGGCGGATGTTCGGGAAACCGAAATATCCGATCCGCTGATTGCGGATGCCATGTGGTCGGCGCTGGAAGCTCTGACCGCCACCATGGATTGGATGCTGGAATACGACGGCGATGACCCGCGCGCCGTTGTCGCGGGCGCCACACCATTCCTCCGCGCGCTCGGACTGGTGGCCGGTGGCTGGCTGATGGCAAGGTCAGCAAGCGTGGCTGCCACCTCGAAAGACGACGACGAATTCTACAAAATCAAGATTGCGACGGCCCGGTTTTACGCCGCAAATCTTTTACCCCAGGTTGCCGCCTATGCGCAGGCAGCGCGCACCGGTGCGGCAGAAATCATGGCCGTTCCGGCAGAGGCATTCTGACCATTTCTAACCTCTTGCAAATCGCTTCCAAAAACGCGATAAGGCGCGCCTTTATTTGATCTAAAATGGGACGAATGCGCCTATAAGGACGCCTTATGAATGGAAAAATCCGCATCGTTACCTGACTCGGTTTCTTCGGCAGGAACCCTTGGCGATCCACGGAATACTGTTGTCAATACCGTCCACAGGCATACACATTCTGAACCTGCGAACGATATGCGGGACTTCCTTATTCATAAAGACGGCAAGACCTATGCCGGCGCGCATCTGCTGGTAGATCTGTGGGGCGTAAACTGCCTTACTGACCCTGAAATTATGGCGGATGTTCTGACCGACGCCGCGGAAGCGGCGGGCGCCACGATTCTTCACATTCATGTACATGAATTCGGCGGCGAAGGCGGCGTATCGGGCGTCGCCGTTCTGGCGGAAAGCCACATCAGCGTGCACACATGGCCGGAACTCAATTATGCAGCCTTCGATGTCTTCATGTGCGGCACCTGCAATCCTGAGAAGGCCGTCGAAACCTTGCGCGCCCGGCTGAACCCTGACCGCTTTACGGTCGATGAACGCAAACGGGGTATCGTGGAGTGAACGATCCCACGAACCGCTGGTTCGCCGAGACACTGCACGGATCCTACGAACAGCGGTTGGAGATTTCCGACATACTCTACCGTTCGAAGAGCGGCCTTCAGGACATCATTATTTTCGAGACCCCGTTTTTTGGGAAGGTTCTGGCGCTGGACGGGATCGTCCAGACAACAGAACGTGACGAAGCCTGCTATCACGAAATGTTGGCCCATGTGCCGATTCTCGCACACGGCGATGTGCGGGAAGCCCTGATCATCGGCGGCGGCGATGGCGGCGCACTGCGCGAAGTTCTTCGCCACGGCAGCGTAGACCGGGCAACGATGGTCGAAATTGACCACACTGTGGTCGATATTTGCCTCGAACACATGCCGGGGCTTAGTGACGGCGCCTTCCACGACCCGCGTTTCGATTTGGTAATTGCCGACGGGGTGAAATTCGTGAAGGAAACGGCGCACAAGTTCGACCTAATCATCGTCGATTCCACCGACCCGATCGGCCCCTCGGTTCAGCTCTTCAGCGATGAATTCTATACCGACTGCCGTAATATTCTGACCGATGACGGGATCGTCGTATGTCAGTCGGGCGTGTCGTTTGTTCAGGAAGAAGAAGCCCGCGGCACGCTGAGCCGTCTTACCAAAATCTATGCCGATGCCGCGCTTTATGTGACCCAGGTTCCAACCTATTCGTTCGGGTTCATGACCCTGGGATGGGGGGCGAACAGCAATCGGGCCCGGTCGACCGACGACGCCACCATCCGGTCCCGGTTCGAGAAGGCCTCTTTCGCGACGAAGTACTACACGCCGGAAATTCACGCGGCGTGTTTCGCCCTACCCGCATATATGCGTTACTGACCCAGGTTCAGCGCGACGGCTTGGCGAATACAACCACCCAGTAACGGTCGTAGCGTGGGCGTTTTCCATCGCCGGAAAAAAAAGCGTAGCCAACGCCAGCCTCCGAATAGTCCGGGTTCAGCATGTTTTCGCGATGGCTCGGGCTCGTCATCCAGGACTGCACGGTCCGATTTACAGGCAGTTTTCCCGCAGCCAGGTTTTCCGCAACCGCATGCCACGGATAGCCAGCCGATGTCACCCGGTCGGTGAGGCCCCGCAGGTCCGGTGACCGGTGCCCAAGATAGTCGCGTTTCACCATGTCCTCAGCATGTTTCTGTGCCGCCGAAGCCAACCTTCTGTTAAGCATCAACGGACCGACCCCGTTCAATACACGCTGCTGGTTTATTTCCCTCAGCACCTGATTAGCCAACTTGCCGGATGACAGCTGACCGAAGGCGATGCCGGAGAATGCGACAATAAAAACGGCCAGCGCTGCCCCGCCCAGCCGATCAGGTCGCACTCTCTTCCTTCCTAACGATCTCAGCAGCTTCCGCTTCGAGCGCCCGGCGGTCGATCTTGTTGGTTCCGCTTAACGGCAGAGCGTCAACGAAAAAAACGCGGCGTGGATGGGCGTAGACCGGCCCGTTTTCCAGTGCATATTTCTTGATAACATCTTCGTCTATTTTCGACCCTTCCCGCTTGACCACCCAGGCAAAGGGTACGTGCGCCTTCAAGGAGTTGGGCGCGGGAACGACAACGGCCTGCATGATTTCGGAGTGACGTTCCAGCATGGATTCGACATCGCCCGGATAGATGTTTTCGCCCGCACAAACGAACATATCGTCGGCGCGATCGACGAAATAATACCAGCCAATATCGTCCCGACGAAGAATATCACCGGTATCCATCCAGCCGTCCTCGGTCAGCACGTTTTCAGTCGCTTCAGGTAGATTGTGATAACCCTTCATCACGCCGGGGCTCCGGACATGCAAAACCCCCTGGTTTTCGTCCGGGCCGCCCACGAGGTTTATATCAACGCCGTCGATCGGAAACCCGACCGACGTACGAGGCCTGGGTAATCCGTCCGGGTGGGTCCAGGCAAACAGGATGGGGCCGCCTTCTGTAATGCCATAGTTCAGGTTGAGCTTTGCCTGGGGGAACCGTTCGGCGAGGGAATCCAGCAAGTTATCGGACGCAGGCGCGGAACCCATCGAACAATTCCGCACCGATGACAAATCCGTCCGTTCTAGCAATTTCTCCTCCTGGAGGATCAGCGCATACATTGTGGGAACGCCAGTTAGCATGGTCAGCCGGTAGCGTTCGATCGCCCGGATGTATTCCTTAGCATCGAATCGGGAAAACAAAACGATCCGCCCACCCGCGGACAGGGCCGATTTAACCGCAAGAAGAGCGTTCTTGTGATACAGGGGCGCCGAAATGACCGAACAGTCATCTTGCCGGATATCTCGGCTTTCGACGATCTTGGCAATCATCCAGACCTGCCCCAGGTGATCCAGCAGGACACCCTTTGGCCGTCCGGTCGAGCCTGAGGTATATGGCTGTTCGGCGATATCGTCCTTCCCAGGAAAGAAGGACGGGAAAGGCTCATCCGAATAAAGCTTTAAATCCGCGTAAGCATCGTCGCCGTCCTCAAAGGAAACGGTACGAACTCCGGCAGGCACGCGCGACGCCTGGTCCCCGTCCGCGAACACCACCTTCATATCCGCATCTTGTATGATGTATTCGATGGTTTCGTCTGGCAGTTTGACGTTGATCATAACCGGCACGCAACCGGCACGCATGGCGCCGAACAACACTTCCAGAAATTCCACACGGTTCAGCGCCAGAATGCCGATCCGGTCGCCCGGTTCCAACCCGGCGATCAGCAGCCCGTTGGCCAACGCATCGCAGGCACGGCTGAATTCCCGATAGGTGAATTCCCGCGGGTTGGCGGGATCATAAAGATCGACGACGGCAGGCCGGTCGGACGCAGCATGGGCCGCGAACACATCGCCGAGATTTCCGGATTCAGACGGGTTCATTTTCCGCCTCCGCCGTTACGGCGTGATTACAATCTTTCCGATAACCTCACGGTCGCGAAGCTGGCGTACACCTTCCGCGGTCTGCTCCAACGGCAGAACCGTGTCGATCACCGGCTTAAGCTTCTCTTCCGAGATCAGCTTCATGAGGGTTTCAAGGTCCTCAATCGCCCAGGAATTCGACCCCATAATTTGTAATTCGAAAGTCCAGACATAACGAAGATCTTCCTTGGGATCGAAACCGGCGGTCGCACCGCAGGTAAGTATCTTGCCGCCACGCTGTGTCGCTTTCAGCGACGGCACCCAGGTGTCCCCACCCGTGAAGTTGATCGCGACATCAACGCCGCCTTCGTACTTCCGGCGATGCGGTTTGCCGTAGATACCGTAAATCGTCTTTTCAAAATCCTCATAACCAATCACATGGTCGGCGCCCCAGGCTTTCAGTGCTTCCAGCTTTTCGGGGCTTGATCCGGCAGCGACTACCTCGCATCCCATCATTTTTGCAAGCAGAACGCAGCAAGATCCCACACCGCCGGAGGCGCCCAGTATGAGGACCTTTTCGCCGCCCTGCATGTGGCCGTTCGTGACCATCATGCGGTGGGCAGTGCCATAGGCGACCGGCAGTGCCGCAGCCTGTTCGTAGGAACACCCGTCAGGAATTTTGATCAGCCGTGTCGCATCGACGGCGCAAAGTTCGGCCGTACCGCCATCTAGCATTTCCCCCATCAGTCCTTTTTCGGGGGTGATTGGATCAAGCGGATTGATCAGGATACGGTCGCCGACAGACCAGCCATCCACACCTTTTCCTATTTCCGCGATTTCACCTGAAATATCAAGACCGATCACAATTGGTAGCGGCACCTTTATGCCGGGCATGCCCTTGGTGGTGAACACATCGTGATAATTCAGCGACGTTGCTTTCACCCGAATTATTACCTGGCCTTCCCCGCATTCCGGATCGGCGTAATCTTCATGATATGTCAGATTTTCAATATCACCGTGTTCGTGCAGAACGACTGCGCGCACCTTGCTTCTCCTTATTGACGCTTATCTTGCCCCGCCGATGGCGGGGGTATCCCTTACCCGCGGATTACCGCGAATTCCCGCGTGTCGTCAAGTTGTGGCGGCCTGCGTTCCTTTATAGACATTCACCACATTGGGTCCGATCTTTGTAGAATTCCCGCCATATACGTGGATCGAAACCGCCGCCCGGTCGGTTGGGTTGTGCATACAATGGATATCGCCGCCACCAACGGGCAGGTGTACTACATCGCCAGAAACCCAATTTTTGGTCTCTACCGGAACCGCGTTCAGATAATCCTCCCCATCTGGGCAATGATCGTAACGGGTTTCGCGGATGACACCTTCAAATACGCCGAAAGCGCACCAGGTTTTGTGATCATGGATGGGCGAGACTATCCCGGCAGGCCACACAACTGCCAGAACGGAAAAATCGTCATTCGGACACAGAAAGATTTCGTGGCGTTCGTAGGAATCCGGCGGGCTCATTTTCTGTTCCGGCGCCAATAAATCGCCGTTGGCAAGAACTTCAGGAAGATGGCCTGCAATGAGGCCCGGAACCGTCTCCACCGGGTTATCAGCGGTCAGTTTTCCGATTGTTCGGCAAAATCGGTTTAAATCCATTGTACTGCCCGCTATTTTCTGTGACCAGTCTTGGTCAGAAACACCCGATAAACAGTTTACGGGTTAGCGCCGTGAATTGTTTGCAATTTTTTCTTGTGATTCGATAAAATTGGTACATTATCCTAAAAATTTTTCCTTTTGTGGAATTTTTACCTAATGGATGCGATTGATAAGAAAATACTGAATATTCTTCAAGACGATACCACCCAGGCCGTGGCGGAGATCGCCAAACAGGTCGGTCTGTCGACCACTCCTTGCTGGCGCCGTATCCAAAAATTGGAAGAAGCCGGTATAATCCGTTCTCGCGTCGCCTTGCTGGATGCGGAAAAACTCAATGCCGGCGTCACCGTGTTCGTGTCCATCAGGACCGACAAACACGATGCCGCCTGGTACGAAAAGTTTTCCCGGTCCGTAAATGCCTTCCCCGAAGTCGTGGAGTTTTACCGGATGTCCGGGGATATCGATTATCTGCTGCGCGTGGTGGTCCCAGATATCGCGGCATATGACGGGTTTTACCAGCGGTTGATCGCGGAGGTCGAACTTTACGACGTAAGTTCTTCGTTTTCGATGGAGCAGATCAAGTACACCACCGCCCTGCCCTTGGATTATGCCTGAGTTTTACCCACCAGCGCGGACCCGGGCAGCCAAGTCGAAAACGTGATGGTCTACCGCCCCCATTTCCCGAAGCGCGTCGGCCAGTTCTAGGACATATTCCGTATTGGCCCCTGACGGGCCGACACTGTTCAGAACCTGCTGAGCGATCTGGGCAATCGGCATATCCCCCAGCCAGTTGGGGTTTCCCGGGGTCGCGATATAAATCAGCCCGGACGCGGGCGGCGCATCGACCTCGGGGAAATCGATTTCGACATCGTGCAGCGAATACCCCCCTTTTTCCCGATAATCGAGACGCCGCATCACATCTGAGCGGTCGTTGCCGTCAATCAGAAACGCTTGGCCCCAGCAGATTTCGCCTTCGGCTTCGACCAGCGTGACAACGCGACCCGGCGAACCGGGCACGCCCCTGTGATCAGTCGACCCCTGCCAGAACCGCCGGGTCCAACCCGTAATGGTTGCGGTACGGGTGTCTAAATATGGAAAATCCGGACGCCAGACCAGCGAGCCGTATCCAAAAATCCATACGTCTGTCACGGGATCGGAAACGGCTCCTGCGCGGACGCATGGAAAACGAAAGCTGCCCCCATTCCGGCCGCGGGACTAACCACTATTCGGTCGCCATCATCAGCTAGAAAAGGCACTCCCTGCGTCATAAAAAAAGCGCGAGTTTCTCCTACATCGCGGCTTCGGATCGAGG
>CAJWUK010000036.1 GCA_913047365.1 uncultured Alphaproteobacteria bacterium
TCGGCGAAGGCATGATGAATATTAATTTGTCCGGTGCACCCTATGCACTTGAGGCTTATAGCGGGCATTTCCGTGCGGCGTTCCAAAACCGGCCCACCGTGGCCATGTACCGAGCCGTGGGTCAGCCCATCGCCACGGCGGTGACAGAACAGCTCGTGGATCTGGCTGCCGACGAGGCGGGCGAGGATCCGGCCGCTTTTCGCCGCAACAGCTATTTGAAGGACGAGGATTTCCCGACCAAAACCCTGTCCGGCGTACCGTTGACCAAGCTGTCGCTGACGGCATGCCTGGACAAACTGCTGGAACTCATGAACTACGAAGAACTACGCCGGGAGCAGAAAATCCTTCGTGACCGGGGGGTTTGCCGGGGGATTGGTCTGGCTACCTTCGTCGAGCTGACGGCCGTCGGCGGCGCCTATTACGGGCCGGCTCAGGCGCGGGTCTCCACCCAGGATGGGGCAACGGTGAAGCTCGAGCCGTCCGGGAAGGTACGGATCATCACCAGTGCGACCGATCAGGGTCAGGGCACGGCAACTGGGATCGCTCAGGTGGTTGGAGACCGGCTGGGGCTGTCCATCGACGACCTCGCCGTCAGTTTTTCTGGCGATACGGCGATCACGCCCTATGGGGGCGGCGCCTGGGCATCCCGTGGACTGACCATCGGCGGCGAAGCGGCCTGGCGGGCAGCGGATGCGCTGGCGGATAATTTGTGCACGCTTGCGGGCGCAATTCTTCAGTCAGATGCCGAAAGCCTCGAAGTCGGGGAGGGCGGTATCCGCGACAAATCTACCGGTGAAGTTCGCATGAGCCTCGCCGATGTCGCCGATGCCGGTCATTTCAGGCATGACCTGCTGCCGCCCGGTACTCAGCCAGAACTGGCTGCAACGCGCCACTACGCTCCCAGTGCACCATTCTGCATCGCCAATGGCATACAGGGTGCCTGGGTTGAGGTCGATATCGAAACCGGCATCGTTACGCCGCTGCGTCACTGGGTCGTTGAGGATTGCGGCCGCGTCATCAACCCGCTGCTGGTGGACGAACAGATCCGTGGCGGGGTGGTCCAAGGCATTGGTGGCGCTCTGTTTGAGCATTGCATCTACGACGACGACGCCAATTTGCTGAACGGTACCCTTGCGGACTATCTGGTGCCGATGGCTTCGGAAATGCCGGATATCGAGGTTGGCCACGTGGAAACCCCGATGGAAGGAACCGCCCTTGGAGCGAAGGGTGCGGGCGAGGCAGGAACCGTCGGCGCGCCCGCAGCCATCATGTGCGCGGTAAACGACGCCCTGCGGCCGCACCGGGCGCTGGTCACCGAGATGCCGATCACGCCGGACGTGGTTCTGTCCGCGATTAAAAACGGCCCCGCGTAAAAAATTCAACTTTTTCGATAAACGGGATAGACTTTCCCATCTGCTTTACTCGTGCAGGAGGAAGGCGATGCCTATCAAGAGCATGATGGTCCCCCTGGGAGATATCGATCAGGACGAATGCGCCATCGGCACGGCACTGCTTCTGACGCAGGAGTTCGGCGGTCATGTCGATTGCATCTTCGTATCGGGCGATGTGTCTGAAATCATTCCGGCGGGTGCGATGGGGCTGTTCGAATCCGTCCAAGTTCAGATGAATGAAGAATACGATCAGGGCCTGGGCGAAAAACAGACCCTTGCCCGGCGGCGGTTCGAAGAGATGCTGGCCGAACGGAACATCGAATATCGCGACAGCGCTTTGCCCGCCGAACTGTCGTCCGCGTCATGGGAGGCGGTTTCGGGGCTGGCCTCGGAAATCGTCGCGATGCGGGGGGCGGCCTACGATATGATCGTCGTCAGCCGGCCGAGAGAAGACCTCACCACGGTAGGCGAACTGGCCGCCGAAGCTGCCCTTTTCCGTACCGGTCGTCCGGTTCTGATAGCACCTCCAGATTCTCCTAGCTCCATCGGCGAAGCGGTGGTTATTGGCTGGAACCGCAGTGCCAGCTCCGCCAGTGCCATTTCGGCGGCGTTGCCGCTTCTCGAGATGTCGCGCTCCGTCACCATCGTCACGGTGACCACAGGCGCAAAGCAGGGCCCGTCGCCGCAGGAAATAGCCCGCTACCTTTCCTGGCACGAAGTCCAGGCGGAGGTCGTCGAAATTCCGCCCGATCACCGCCTTGTTGGCGAGGTCCTGCTGGAAGAAGCGGAGCGGGTGAGCGCCGACCTGCTGGTGATGGGCGCCTATTCGCACAGCCGGCTTCGGGAGCTGATTTTGGGCGGTGTTACGCGTCACGTCTTGCAGAACGCAGATTTGCCGGTTCTGATGGCACATTGAACCCCGGGAGAGAAACATGGACAGTGGACTGGAAACCTCGAGAGATCTAGGACAACTCGGCAAGACATCCGATACCCGGGACACGTTGGCCCGCGCAAAGCGCCAGATCTATGAAAGCGGGCTGAACGACTGGCTGATCGTCGATGTCGATGCCCACCATTTCGAAAACCAGTCCTGGGCTGAGGTGATTGCCGAAATCCCGAGTGACGTGGTTCGCGATATCGCCCACAGCTTCACTCGCAATGGCCAGGTACATCCTGGCATCATGACATCATCCGGTTTCCCCCCGAACCAGGGGATTGGTGGGCGCGTCAGCCACGATCAAGGCCTGGAAGAAATCGCCGAAGCCGAAGACGGAGCGCATCGGGATGTCGTTCTGATCCGTCGCGCCATGGAATGCATGGCTGTGGATTATCAGATCACGTTTCCGACGCCGATGTTGTCGCTCGGCATGCACCCGGAAGTCGAGGTGGAGGTTGGCCTAGCCGAGGGCTACAACAAGTGGCTGACTGACAATGTGCTGTCCACCAAGGATGGTATTCATTCGATGCTTTACCTGCCGTTTTCGGAACCGGAAGCCTGCGAACGGATCGTTCAGCAATACGCCGACCATCCGAAGGTGGCGGGTTTTATGGTCACGTCGGTCCGTTACAAGCCGGTTCATCACAACCAGTACATGCGCCTTTACCGGATGCTGGAAGAAACCGGAAAACCGCTGGGTTTTCATGCCGGACCGCACTGGCCCGACAGCGGATATATGGGGCAGCTAAACCGCTTTATCTCGATGCACGCGATTTCGTTCGTTCTGTGCAACATCGTTCATATGACTAACTGGGTGATCAACGGCCTGCCTGAACGGTTCCCCAAACTGCCGGTGGTCTGGATAGAATCCGGTCTGTCTTGGCTGCCGTTCATGATGCAGCGGCTTGACAGCGAATACATGATGCGGTCATCCGAAGCGCCGAACCTGAAAAGGCTACCCAGCGAATACATCGCGGAGATGTATTTCACTTGCCAGCCTATGGAACGGACCAACATGAAGCTGCTGGAAGCAACGTTCGAGGCGATTAATGCGCCGACGCAGTTGCTGTACGCGTCCGATTGGCCGCACTGGGACTTCGACCTGCCGACAGTGATTGCGGATCTGCCCTTCCTGGATGAACAATCGAAACGAAACATACTGGGGAACAACGCTGCGAACCTGTTCGGTCTTGGTCCAAGTGACAATTAAACAACACGGTTCTCAAGCTCCCCGATGCGTCGCCGGGCGGCCTGACATAAGTTCATGATGAGGAACCTATCGCTGCTTGGGGCCAGCATGGTTGTCGGCCTTTGCCTCCTGGAATTTTTGTGCAGGCTGTTTGTGCCGCTGCCGTCTCCCTATGCTGTGCCGCTGGAACTGATCGTAATGGACGACCGTGGTTTCTGGACCCTGGCGCCCGCTTTCAGGGGCGTTATGGACAACGGGATCGATTTTCGCGGCAAATCGCTGACAGTGGACGACGACGGCACCCGGAACGTGATGTGCCGCCAAAAGAACGCGGATATACCGCGCGTGTTTCTGGTCGGCGACAGCCAAACGTTCGGTCAGGGGTTATCCGACAGGGAAACCTGGGCAAGCATACTGCAATGCCGGTTGCGGGACGCGAAATTCTCCGGTCAGATATACAATCTTGGGGTGCCTGGCGTGAACATCGACACCTATGTGCGTCGAATGCTCCAGGTTGTTCCGGTGCTTCGAAAAGGCGACCGGGTCATCGTCGGCGTGACATGGAACGATCTTCATACGTTTCACGAAGCATCTGCGGTGGATGCGGCGCGCCGGGTTCTCGGGAGTCTGAAACAATCCGGTGGCGTTGGGGGGCTGGAAATGCGATCGGGTTGGACTCCGCGATATCTTCAGAAAGCGACTTGGCGGTATCGCACCTATCGTGCGACCGGGCTGCTCATCCCCAGTTTTGACGGGTTGAAAGGGTTTCTGGAATCGATGCAATACAGCTCGGCGCTGTTCCACGTTTCCATTAAGCGGTTGAAGGAACTGATTTATCGCTGGCGTCCGACCGAGGCGCTCTCTGGCAAGATTCCCGACGGAACCTTCGAGCGCAATTTCACGTTGCTGCAATTGATGCGCGACCGGGTGGTTGCCGCCGGCGGGCGTTTCGATGTGCTGTTTCTGCCCAACCGGGTGTTCTTCGACGATGTCTACTATGCCGCCTATTCCCAGGGCGGCAGGGTATTTCCGCAACAGGATTATCCTGGATATCTGGGGAAAAAATACTGTCCTCGCTTTGGTCTCGATTGCGTGTCCGCATTTCCCTACCTGCGGGCATCGGAGCGGGACAAGCACACCTTCGCATTCGACGGCCATTTCAATGAGGCTGGCGCGCGCAATATCGGGCAGGGCCTTGCCCGGCAACTGTTCGGCGTCATGCGCTAACCGATTTTTTCCCGGACCCGGGCCGGTTGACTTCCGGTTGGCCGCTCTTTTTCGACGCAAGTTTGACATGTGTAACGTCAAGGAGGGTGAGACCGTTGAGCTGCTGTCGGATCTCAATTCCCGAACCGAATACGTCTAGGCATCGTTTGCAGCGGCGTCCGACCTGGGGGCGGATGCCTATGTAATGTGCGTCAATTCGATTCCGTCGTGGACCAAGGTCGGAGTTGAAACCGTGGGGACCTGGATAATCATCTTCATGGTGAAGGCGAGAGAAGGCACGTCTACCATCGGCGAGAAAACCATAGATTGGAGCGAGAACGATACGTTAAACGTTCCCCACTGGACATGGGCCAGTCATCAGGCAATGTCCGACGATGCCGATCTGTTTATCGCGACCGATCGCGAGGTTCAGGAACGCCTAAACGTGGCGCGGGAAGAGACCGCGTAAGTACTATTCCGCGGCCGCCGCCTGCGGTGCCGCGTCCAGTTCCGAAAATGCCTTCTCTAGCGCGTCGCCTTCAGGGTCGGCCAACGCGGCGGCACGCAGTTTAGAGAGAGCATCCACACCCCAGGCGGGATCTTTTGCGGCGGTCGAGCAGGGTACGCCGACTTCGTCCATGATCCGGGTGAAATTCTGCAGCCCGCGCTTGTGCGTGTCCGAATATCCCTTGCGCAGATTGGCAAGCTCCGCAATTTCAACAGCTAGCTGATAGTGACGTGACGCCGCTTCGCGCACTGTTTCAAGCCAGGCTTCGATTGCCGTTTGCTCTTCTTTGTAGCGATAGGTCCTGGGACGGTAGAACCGTAATCTCGACAGCGACCACAGCCGCAGGAATCCATTGATTGTGTTGGTTCGGACGCGCATCGCGAAGTTATAGTTTCGCGCCCATTCGTTGCCATTGGCCCAGTTCATGATCGGCCTGCCCAGCCAGGTCGGCATGACCGACGTAATTTCGTCGAAACCGGGTTTCAGGAATTCGGTGACGTGGATTGGCTCATCCGGTTGGGCTAACACCTCTGCGCGCACACGGTTCATCCGCGACCGCCGCGATTTGAGGTCAGCAACGCGAATGATGTCTTCGTAGGACATCATTAGGGCCAGATAACGGCCGGTCTCCAAGGTCAGGGCCCAGTTGTTGTGCTCCCCCCCGCGTTCCTTATCGATGGCAAGGACGGTATCTATCCGGTCTAGATATAGTCTCGCGTAGGCCGGGTTCTGATAATCGACCAGGCGCTTGATCCCTTCGGATACAATGGTCTGCGTCTCGGCCGGATAGGTGGCGGCCACATCGGCCAGCAGGCTTTCGGCGTTGGGCTTTGCTTTCCGGGTTTTCTTTTCCGGCGCCGCAGGCGGCAGTTCGAGTTCGCCCTTCATATAGGCAAGACCGATCTCGAAACCCTTCAGGTTTGATTCTACGGCCACGCCGAATTCGCGGATGGCTTCCCGGAATGTTTCTTCCGGTATGGGCAGTTCGCCTGATCCCGCGATCACACCGAATGCGATAGCGTTCAGAACTGTTCCTTCTTTCTCGGCCAGACTGGCCATGTCGAACAGCACGGCTCGTTTGGCCAGTTTCTGTGCCGCGTTGTAAAGCTTGTCGCCGCGGAACAGCCCGTCACCCATGGCCGATTTTTCGACCACTGAATACACCCGGTGTGACGACGCGATCAGCGTCGTCCGGTCGGACGTGACCATGCCGTTCTCCAGCATGCGGCCGGCTTCCATCAGTTCTGACGTGACGACGATGTCCATGTTGTTGGGAGCCGGGTAGAGACCCATCACCAGGCGCTTGTCGCCGATAGCTTCATGCGTCGCCGGATAGATTTCGACGTAGTAGGTCGTGGCGCCGGTCCGCTGTGCCACGCCGGGAATAGAGGTCGACTGCGTCGGGTAGCGGCACATCTCCGCCGCGCGCACGACCCAGGTTGCCATCACGCCGCCGCCCTCGCCGCCGAGAGCGCCAATCACCATGGAGATCGGACGTTCGGGAAGCGCGCTCATTCGGCTGCCACCTTGATTTCTTCGGCTGGTGCGTTTTCGTTTGCCGCCGTTTCCTTCGCGTAGTCGTTGCCCTGGAATAGGCCGATCACGGCCGTGCGGAACCGGTGGGTCACGCGGTCCATCAGGCTGGGATTCTGGACTATTTCTGCCTGGAAGAAGGAGGGACACAGCACCGCGGCGTCCGATACCTCCCCGCATAGACCACAGCCGACGCAGGAATTCAGAACACTGGCGACCGGGTCCTTGCGCAGTGGATCCGGGTTGGGTTTGACCGACAGGGACGGGCAGCCGGACAGGCGAATGCAGGAATGGTCGCCCGTACAGGTGTCTTCATCGACGCCAAACCGGGTACGGATCACTCGTTTGCCGGATTTCAGAAGTCTGGCAGCGATCGGTTTTTCCCGACGCTGCTTGGCGATCTGGCACTCGGCTTCGGCAATAATGACTTTCAGGCCTTTCTCTGTGGTGGTCAGGGCTTCCTTGATAAGGTTACGCATGTGGCCGACCTGATAGGTGTATTGCTTCTTGATCCATTTGACGCCGACGCCCTTCAGGGCGTTCTCGATGGGCACCACCGTATCCGGAGGACGCATGCCGCCGGCGGTTGAGGACGGCAGTTGCTGCTGGCCGGTCGCTGACGAATAGCCGTTCGCCATTACGATCAAAAGATTGTCATGCTTGTTGAAGACGGCCCCGGAAATGCCGGTCGACAACCCGTTATGCCAAAACCCGCCATCGCCCATGATCGAGATCGTGTGTCCCTTCATGGAATCCTTCACACCGGCGGAACTGGCGAGGCCGAGGCCATAGCCGGTGACAGTGTTACCCATGTTGAAGGGCGGCAGTGTCGAAAACGTGTGGCAGCCAATATCGGCCGAGATATGCATTTTTCCGACTTCGGGATCCTGCTGGGCAAGCTTCAGCGCGGAAAAGACAGGCCGTTCCGGGCAGCCGGTGCAGAACCCCGGTGGGCGTTTCGGGATCGGCGCACCGAGCAGTTCGGCGGCCATTGCCTTGTTGTCAGCGACCGCCTTGGTAGCCGCTGCCACGGGCGCCAGATCGACGCCTTTCGGGACAGCACCTTCGACGAATTTTGCAAGCCCGTTCATCATTACCTCGGACTGGTATTCACCGGCCTTGGGGAAGACGTCCTTGCCAACGACAGTAGTATTAACATCGGCCTTGCGCAGGGTCGCATTCAGCGCCTGTTCCAGATAATCGGGGAAGCCTTCCTCGACAATGCAGACAGAGCGCTTGTCGGCGCAGAACTGGGTGACTTCATCTGGCACCATCGGGTAGGTGACGTTCATGCAGTAGATCGGAAAGCGCGATTTGCCGAACGGGTCTGCAAGACCAAGCTGTTGCAGGCCACGGATCACGGAATTGTATAGCCCGCCTTGGCAGATGATGCCGACGTCGTCGCAGTCGCCGTCGAAAAACTCGTTCATTTTGTTGTCGCGGATGAAATCGATTGCTGCGGGGAACCGTTTTTCGACCTTCATTTTTTCCTGCATGTAGGTCGACGGGGGCAGCGCGATCCGATCCAGATTGTAGTCCGGTTCCGGGATCGGGTCGTTCATCGAATATCTTGGCTTTTTGTTGTCCTTCGTCGCGAACCGCCCGGTGACATGGCAGGCGCGGATGCGGAATTCCATCATTACCGGCGTATTGCTGATCTCGGACAGCTCGAAAGATTTATCTACCAGCTCCACGATCCGCGGGTGATCGACCCTGGGATCGACCAGCCATACGCTGCATTTCATTGCGAAGGCATGGCTACGTTCTTGAATGATCGACGATCCTTCACCATAGTCCTCGCCTAGGACGATCAGCGCGCCGCCCATGACGCCCGCCGACGCAATATTAGACAGAGCATCGGAGGCGACATTGGTGCCGACGGTAGACTTCCAGGTTACGGCGCCGCGAATGGGATAATTGACCGAAGCGGCTAGCATTGCGCAGGCAGCGGCTTCGTTTGCACAAACTTCGGTATGAACGCCCAGTTCGGCCATCAAACCCTTGGAGTCCGACGTTAGGACGTCCATCAGATGGGAGACCGGCGCGCCCTGATAGCCGCCCACATAAGAAACGCCGGACTGAAGCAGGGCCTTGGTAATGGCCAAAATGCCTTCGCCCTCGAAATATTCCCCGTCACCGCGGCGTAACATTTCGACTTCTTTTGCGAAAGTTCTTTCCATCGGAATTCTCCCGGTACCGGCGGGCCCATCAGCCCAAGTGGTTATTGGAGAAGTATAGGAGGTTCCAATCGGCCCGGCAAAGAATTCACCGGGCCCGGTTGGGGATGTCTGTTATTTCGCGAGTGTCTAATGAATTACCAGAACGTTGTCCTAATCCGGCAGCTTCTATTTCGCTCCATAATTTCTGAGGCTATTTGGTGCCCCAAAACCGTTTAATGGAAAGTTGAAAAATTTGTTTTTGGTTAACGCAGCAGAAAAAAACGGCTCAGCGAAGGACGACCGCGTCGAGTGCGATAACGCCATCACCTTCCGCATATACCCGCACAGGATTGAGCTCGATCTCCCGTAGTCCCGCCGTTTCCAGAATGATACTACTCATCGCCAAAATGACGTCGGCCAGGGCTTCCCGGTCACGGGGGGCAGCGCTGCGATAAGGTCCGAATAGGGCGCTTGCCTGCAGATCATCAATCATGGATCGGGCTTCGTTACGGTTTACGGGCGCAAGTCGAATCGATGTGTCGTTCATCGCCTCGGCGGCAACCCCTCCCAGACCCAGAAGAACCACCGGTCCCCAACTCGGATCCTTGCGCGCGCCGATGATTATCTCCAGCCCCGGCGGCGCCATTTCTTCTACTAGGTATTTCTTTTTTCGGGTGCTGGATTTGATCGCATCGATCGCCTCCAGTGCAGCTTCCAACTGCTTCCCGGTTCGAACGTCCAGACGAATGCCGCCTACATCGGATTTATGAAGGATGTTCGCATCCAATATTTTTACTGCTACCGGACCGCTAATCCTTCGGTTCGCCAGTTGTGCTTCGTCATGGGAATTACAGCGAAGCCGCCTCGGTGTTCGAATTCCCCAACTCTCGATAAAATCCTTCACATTCGCTTCGTCAGGTTTAGCCGACAGTTTTGCGTCGGGTATTTCCGGTTCGGTTTGTGGTGGCAAACCCAGCCTGTACTGAACCTTGGCATCTTCGACCAGCGCTCGCATGGCGTTTGCCACCCGGTCAGGGGAGGCAATACCGACGGCGCCCGCGGATCGGACACTTTTGACCAACGGGCCGATATCTGATTTCACGCCCTGGGTTCCGAAGATGAAGGGTTTTCCGGAGGCCCCGATGCCAGCACCAATGGCGGCGCCGAAATCGACTGAATCCGCTTCGTACAATGCATAGACCAGGACCGCGTCAATCGCATCGTCGTTTGCCAAAGACACGCAGACATCGCCAAAGTTTTCCAGCGGCCGCCCTGTATCCACAGGATTTTTGATGTAGGTAAGCGGCGGGAGCATGGCGGCAATATCCGCCTGGGATTTTTTCGATATTGTGGGTACGGATATACCAGCTGACCGCAAGCGGTCGGTCATCAGAAGTCCGGGGCCAGCCTGGCCAGTCAGAATTCCCACTCCGGGGTCAGCTTTCGGGGGCAGGCGAAACCGGGAAAACGCGTCTGCAGCGTCGATCAGTTCTCCCGTCGAATGAACGACCACCGCGCCGGCTTGTGATAGGGCGGCGCAAGTAAGGTCGAACGCGCCCATCATCTTGCCGGTGTGGGATTCGGCGAATCCGCCAAGGTCCGCCTTGCCGACTGGCAAGGCTACAACTGGCTTTTTGGTGACCGTCTGACGGATGGTTTCGCAAAGATTGCGCCCGTCGGCGATGCCCTCCAGGTGTACGGCAATAACATCCGTTCCCTCATCCTCTGCCAGATGGCGTATAACATCCGTTACCCCGACGTCCGCGCCGTTCCCGATCCCGATCGAAAGACTGATACCCAAGCCCATTTCGTGGGCGAGGAAGGCCAGCGTGATGTTGATACCTCCTGATTGGGCGACAATCCCTATGCTGCCTTTCCTAAGTTTGGTCGCCGCAGGGAGAAAAGTGCAGAACAGCTTTCTGTCCGGGCACATGAAGCCCGACGTATTCGGCCCCAGCAGGCGGATGCCACCTTTGCGACATATATCCAGAACCTCCGCCTGACGCTTGTATCCGTCGCCTCCAGTTTCCGAAAACCCACCAGACACCATGAACGCGGCACCGACATTGCAGTCGGCCGCTTCTCGAAGCACATCGGCGGAGGCGTTTGGAGGCACCACCATCGCGATTAGATCAACGGTATCGGGAATGGCCGAAATTGACGAATAGACCGGTCGCCCCAGAATTTCCCCCCCGCGCGGATTTACGGCGTAAACGGAGCCCGGAAAGTTCTCAAACGCCCGGAGCATCTGATAACCGGGTTTTTCCGGGGCTGACGAGGCCCCGATAACGGCAACGCTTTTTGGGGCAAGGAGACGGGCAAGGCCGACAGTCATTTCGGGATATCCTGCATCAAACACCGACCGATATGGCTCGGCGCCAATGCCCTATGCCATCCGCAAAGACCGGCCGTCAATCTGAACCAGGGCAATTCAGCTAATTTGAAAAGCTGCTTTCTGGATCATTCTTATTCAATCTGGTCGGGTGTACAGGTGTAATCCGCCTTGAGATATCCCTGCTTTTTAAATTTCTCGGCGACGGCGTCTTTCACCCGGAGGATTTACCCGCCAATATAAAAACAATCGTCTGCTTCATTGGGTCGGAGGTAGCCGACCGGTCGATCAAGCAGCAGAAACGATGGTAGTAGATTTGTCTGCTGCCCCGCCGAATGACTGGTGTCGGTTGATTTGTCCAGCGTCTTTCGGCGATAAAAGTTGGCCAATGAGTGTTGAGTTTTCCTTTCCTGGTACCGGCAAGTTCGTCGGTAAGTCCGTTCATCGACTGGAAGATGAAGATTTGCTGCGCGGGGCAGCACGTTTTCTTGATGATATCCAAATCGCGGGCGAAACCCATGCCTGTTTTGTAAGATCAGATATCCCGAATGCCGAAATTCAGGGCATTGATCTCTCACATGCAACGATTGTGCCCGGCGTCATCGCCGTTTTAACCGGCCGTGAGCTTGAAGCCGACGGGATCGGAGGCGTGCCCTGGGAAGTAAGGCCGCTGATGGAAAAGACGACAGACAAAAACGAAGTTGAGCAAGGCGACCCGTCCATCGCCCGCCCGCAGCCCGCGATGGCGTCCGAAAAAGTTCTGTATGTGGGCCAGATCGTGGCGATGGTGATTGCGGAGACGCCCGCGGCCGCGCAAACCGGCGCTGAGAACGTTTTGGTGGATTACGATCACCTACCGTCAGTAATTCATGTCGAAGATGCCGTGAAAGACGGTGCCCCGGTTATTGACCCGCAGTTCCCTGACAACGTTTGCTTTCGCCTTGCCATGGGTGATTCTGAGAAAACCGAGGCGGCGTTTGACGCCGCCGCGCATGTCACGCGGATTAGGCACGTCCAAAATCGTGGTGTCGGTGCGCCGATCGAAACCCGGGGGTATGTCGGTGACTGGGATCCGGAGAAGGGAAGATACACGCTACATGCGACCGCGGGAAAACCGCACCCCGTGCGCAATACGCTGGCAAAGTTTTGTTTCCATTGTGCGGCGGAAGATATCCGCGTCTTGGTGCCGAACCTCGGCGGTGGGTTCGGTGCAAAAAATATCGTTTACGGGGAAGAGGTTCTCGTGCTCTGGGCGGCGAGAAGGATCGGCAAGCCGGTCCGGTGGATATCCGGGCGCGGCGAATCGTTCACAAGCGACGTCCATACTCGGGACCTCGTGTCCGAAGCCGAACTTGCCTTTGATAAAGATCACCGCATTTTGGCTATGCGAGTCCGGAATCTCGGAAACCTCGGTGCGTATCTGGCGCCCCGTGCCGTGAACCCCGTGCGTAATTCGATCAAGATCGCGCCTTCGGTGTACGATGTGCCGACAGGTTACCTGGAGGCTTGGGGTGTGCTGACCAACACGGTGCCGACTTGCCCCATCCGCGGCGCCGGTGAACCGGAAGGCCAGTTCACCCCGGAACGCCTGATCGACGTGGCCGCCGATGAACTGGGCATCGACAGGTTTGATCTTCGCCGGCGTAATTTGATCTCCATCGACCAGCTTCCCTATCGTACGGTCACGAACCTTGATTATGACTGCGGCGATTTTCCCGCAAACTTTGACCGGGCCATGGCGGTGTCTGACCGTGACGGGTATGCCGACCGCGTCGAGGCGTCGCACCGCCGGGGCCTGATGCGAGGCTTTTCGCTCTGCAATACCATCGAAGCGCTGGGTTTCGGTCTGGATGAGGAAGCGGATATTCGCTGCCGTGCCGACGGCTCGGTTGATGTCCGTATTGGGTCAATGTCGAACGGTCAGGGCCATCACACCATTTATGCCCAGATCGTAGCGGGCAGGATCGGCATACCCCTGGAAGCAATAAACGTTATTCAGGGGGATACGGATGACATTGCCTACGGCACGGGCACCGGGGCCTGTAGGTCGATCATCGTCGGCGGTTCCGCCATCGCAGTGACGACGGACAGAGTAATTGAAAAAGGACTGAAGACAGCAGCGGAGCTGTTAGAAGCCGCGCCGGAAGATGTTGAGTTCGAGGGCGGTATCTACACCGTTCTCGGCACTGACCGGCGGATCGAATTTTCCGACGTGGTTCGAGAGGCGAATGGTATTGACGCTACCGGCAGATTTCTGCCCAACGATTTTACCTATCCCAATGGCGCTCATGGCTGCGAAGTGGAAATTGACCCAGAAACCGGAACGGTGACCTTGGATCGATATTTCATGGTTCATGATTGCGGTACCCCTGTGAACCCAATGCTGGTGGAAGCTCAACTTTTAGGTGGTGTCGTTCATGGCCTGGGCCAGGCTTTGTCGGAGCACGTTATTTATGATGACGGAGGACAGATTCTGTCTGGTTCGTTTCTCGATTATGGATTGCCGCGCGCCGACAATATCCCCGCTTCATTATTTGTTTGTGAACTTCGGCCTGTGCCCACCGCGACGAATCCTCTCGGTGCAAAGGCAGTAGGCGAAGCCGGTGTCGCGATTTCTCCGATTGTCGCGGTGAATGCCGTTATCGATGCGCTGTCGCCACTGGGGGTAAAGAATATTTCAATGCCCATGACACCGGCGAAAGTGATGGCTGCGATCAAAAATGCCGGCTAGGTCGCATCAACTGGATTGACGGAGTTCGGCCTGATCATCGAAACTACGAATATGAATCCTTATTTAAACGAGCATATCCAGGCGCTGGTCCAACCCGACCGCGTCCACCGGGATATATATGAAGATCCTGCGCTGTTCGATCTGGAGATGGAGCGTGTGTTCGGACGTTCCTGGGTTTTTGTCGGACATGAAAGCCAGGTGCCTAAACCCGGAGATTTTTTCTGCACCCGCATCGGTTTGCAGCCGGTTGTGATGACGCGGCACTCCGATGGGAAGGTGTACGTCGTCTACAATCGTTGCGCCCATCGGGGCGTGAAGGTCGTCAACGAAGAGTGTGGTAATGCCGGCCGGTTCATGTGCATGTACCACGGCTGGACCTATGACACGAACGGCGATCTCGACTTCGTCACGCAGCCGGAAGGGTATCCCGATCACGAGTTCGACAAGGTTAAACATGGCATGGGTCGGGTTGCCCAATGGGGTTCGCATCACGGATTCGTTTTCGCGAATTTGTCGTCAAGGGCAGGCGGCATGAAGGACTGGTTGGGTGAAAATGCGGATTTTCTGGACGACGTCGCGATCAGCGCCCCGGCGGGAGAGGTGGAAATTACCGGCGGTGTTCACCGGTATCTCTATCACGGCAACTGGAAGATGCAGGTCGAGAACCTGATAGATATGTATCACCCCGCCTATAGCCACGAATCTTCCAGCGCGAAGGGCGGTCAGCAGTTTACCCGGCGTGGGGGCGATAAAGGGGGCATTCAGTTTTTCGAAAAACCGGGACGCGTCAAATCCATGGACGGGTTGGGAACCCACGCTCTGCCTAATGGACATACGTGGCAGGGAGGATTGCCGCCGGTCGAAAACAATTCGGACGATCATCGCGAATACGTGCGTCTGCTGGAAAAAAAGCACGGACCGGAAAAGACGAAAGACATTCTGATTAAGAAGCGCCACAACGTGATTTTCTATCCAAACATGGCAATGCAGGAACTGAACCCGCATATCCGTGTTATCCGCCCCCTGGCGGTCGATAGGACCGAGATCCTTATCTATCCCGTCAAGCTGAAGGGCGCACCGGAACAGATGTTCCGCGATCAGTTGATCAATTTGAACAAGACCCATTCGCCGACATCCCTGGTGCAGACCGACGATGTCGAAGCCTTTGCGCGGGCGCAGGAAGGCATACAGACGTCCGGCAACGAATGGATATTGCTGGCGCGAAAAGGTCCGGAAGAGCGTTTCAATTCCGGCCGTATCCGCACGACTGGGACCAGCGAAGAAGGCATGCGCAATCATCACCGCGCCTGGCTTAAATATATGTGTGGTGAGACGTGAGATCTGTGAGTGTATCCAAACCCGGCTCTGACGATTTCCTTGTGCTTCGCTTAGAAGTACAGGATTTCCTCATTTTCGAGGTCGGCCTGCTTGATGACCGCAAGTTCGAGGAATGGACTGATCTGTTTACCGACGATGGTTATTATTGGGCGCCGGCCACGCCCGATCAGGATGACCCTCAGTCCAGCGTGTCACTTTTTTTTGACGACGTACCGATGATGCGGACCCGGTTCGCCCGGCTGCGCCATCCACGAGTCCATTCCCAGATACCACCGTCGCGGACCAGCCATATGGTGTCGAACGTGACGATAGACGGCCATGACGCGACTGAAGGGGAATTTCTTATCGGCGCCCGTTTCCAGATGTTGGAGTACCGGCCCGGTCATGAACAGCGTACATTTGGCGGCCGGTATGAATACCAGCTTCTCCGCAGGGCAGCGGGTGACTTTCAAATTTCCGCCAAGAAGGCGGTGGTTCTGAACTGCGACTCTGTTCATCTGCCTATTGCAATTCCGTTTTGAGCCGAGCCCATACGTTGGCGTATGGCGACAGTGGATTTTTTGCGCGCGGGTCGTATGGTCGGCTAGCCCCTAACCTGTCAAAAAGCCCTAAAAACTGCCATTTTGTGGCGATGGCGACTAAATTTGATAGATGCGGTCCGGGTTTGACATGGCTATTTACAAACGGCAGTATGCCGCCGAGTAAAGCGGTGCGGTCCACTCGTCGCTGAGTTAAAAAATCAATTTAAGGGAGACTATAATGTCTAAACGTATTCTCGGTACAGCTGTCATGGCTGCAGCGGCACTTGCCGTTGCGCCGGTGCAGGCAAAAGAGCTAGGCGCGGTTACCGCGCTACAACAGACCAATACTTTGGCGAAGAGCTTTTTGGAAAATTTCCTGAAGCCCGCCAACAAAGCTGGTGTGAAAATTAAATATATCGGTGGTCAAGAAGTTGTTCCGCCTCGTAAAGCTGCCGGGGCCCTCAAACGTGGCACCTTTGACGTGTTGAGCGCTCCCACTGCTTACTATATCGGCACCGTGCCAGAGGGGTTTGCAATGCTCGCGGCCAACCAGGGTCCGTCTGCTATGCGGAAGAACGGAGCCTGGGAAATCATGGAAGAGGTCTACATGAAAAAGGCCGGCGCCGTTCTCCTCGCTTGGGGCGAAAACATGACTTCCTACAACACCTACCTCAATATGATGCCGAAGATGGGCGCTGACGGTGTCCCTGATCTTACAGGTGTTAAGATGCGGGCCACCGGTACGTATCGGCCTTTGTTCCGCGCTCTTGGCGCTTCGACCATTAACATCAAATCGAGCGAAATTTTCACAGCTATTCAACGTGGAACAGTTGCGGGTTTTGGTTTTCCCGATGTTGCCGTGGTTGCGATCGGGCTTCACAAAGCGATCAAATACCGGGTAACGCCAAACTATTACCAGACCAATCAGGTTGTAACCGTGAACCCGGCCAGCTGGAAAGCGCTCAGCTCAGGTGATCAGAAAAAACTCAAGGATCTTGCGGTCAAATATGAGACGAGTTCAGTGATCTGGATGGAAAAGCAACGCGTCAAAGAAGAAAAGCAGCTAAAGGCTGCGGGCGTCAAAGACATTGCTCTTAAGGGCGCAGCTGCTGCGAAATATCTTGATATCGCTCATCAGGAAATCTGGAAGCAGCTGAAGGCGAAATCAGAATACCACGATAAGCTGAAGCCCCTGATGTATGTGCCCGGCAAGCCTAATCGTCAGGCCGATCTCGGGCGGGCACTACGCGACTAAAACCTAGTCGCGGATCTGACTAAATGGAGGCCTTTGATAAAGGGCTCGACAAAGTAGTGACGGCGCTGGCCTATCTGGCCAGCGCCTTCATTCCATGTATTTTCACGATGATCGTGATCGATGTTTCCATCCGGACCATCGGCATTACGCCTCCATTGTTTACGTCTTCTATTGTCGAATACGGATTGCTGTATATCGCTATGTTCTCCGCCCCCTGGTTGGTGCGGCAGAAAGGCCATGTCGCAATCGAAGCCCTGGTGTCGATTCTGCCGTCCGGGGTCCAACTCACGCTTGCTAAGTTCATGTACCTGATCTGCGGGTTGTCAGCGCTTCTGTTTTCGTACTTTGCGCTGGAACTTTTCATCGACGCTGCCCAAAGCGGACAACTCGACGTTCGTGGTGTCGATATGCCCTATTGGGGCCAGTTCCTGCCAATGACAATCGGTTTCTTCCTGGTGTCTCTGGAATTCCTGATGTTTCTTCTCGGGCTTCGACACTACTACTCCTACGACCTCAGTGAAGTGAAGGACGAGGTCTGACCATGGAGTGGTACTGGGCAGGAGCAATTCTTCTCGGCTGCGTGATGACCGGCATGGCGCTCGGCATTCCCGTGGCGTTTACATTTCTGATTACTAATATCATCGGAACCTGCGTGTTCGTTATCGGCAGGCAGGATTCCATCGGTGCGTTTTTCGACCGGTTCATGCTTCAGGTGCCGCAGGTCGTCGACAACGCACCACAACTGATTACCTCATTCACACTGTCGCCCATCCCGATGTTTATTTTGATGGGATCGCTGTTTTTTCATACCGGCTTGGCGATAAAGGTCTTCGATGCTCTGGACAAGCTACTCGGCAAGATACCCGGCCGGTTGTGTTACCTCACCGTTATCGGTGGTTCGCTGTTCTCTACCCTGACCGGGTCTACCATGGCGAACACGGCCATGCTGGGTTCGCTGCTCGTGCCAGAAATGCAGCGTCGCGGTTACAGCAGGCACATGTCTATGGGCCCGATCCTTGGCACCGGCGGTCTGGCGATGATCATTCCGCCGTCCTCCCTGGGCGTTCTGCTAGCCAGCATCGCAAGCGTCGATGTCGGCGCGTTATTGATCGCCGGCCTGCTTCCGGGGTTCGTGCTGGCCGGGCTCTATGCCGGGATGATCACCCTAATGCTGGTCATCAATCCGGAATCGGCACCTTCCTACGATGTGGAACCGACCACCTGGGGCGAGAAAATTCATCAGGTCGTGGTGAACATCCTGCCGATGGGTTTTGTGATATTTCTGGTTATCGGTTTTATCGTTCTTGGGTGGGCGACGCCGTCTGAATCTGCATCCTTCGGCGTTGTCGGCGTTTGTATTCTCGCCATTGTCCGGCGGGCGATGACATGGGAGGCCTTCAAGACATCCCTGATCGGCACCATCCGGGTTGTTGGCATGGTTTTTTTCATCCTGATGAACTCCACCGTGTTCAGCCAGTTGCTGTCGTTCTCTGGTGCAAGCCGCGGATTTGTTGGCTGGGCGACCGGTTTCGAGGTCGCACCGCTGGTCATTTTAGG
>CAJWUK010000037.1 GCA_913047365.1 uncultured Alphaproteobacteria bacterium
AGTGATCTCTCAGGTGTAATTGTTATTCGTCTGAAGCGCGGTTCCCCGGCAGACCGTATCGGTCTGGAGCCCGGAGATATTTTGTTGCGTTTGAATGGGGAGACTATCGGGTCCGTGGCCACCCTGCGGGAATTTGTTCGCCGGAACTATTCAGCCTGGCAGGTCGAAATTCGTCGGGGGGGGCGGGTGCTGCAGATTGTGGTTCAGGGCTGAAATCGTGGCGGACACAGGCAGCCTTTTTGAAGATCAGGCTCCGCGCCCTCTGGCGGACAGGCTCCGCCCAGCGTCCCTGCATGACGTTATAGGTCAGCAGCATCTTCTGGGACCTGACGGGCCCATATGCCGAATGGTCGCCAATAACCGAATGACATCTATGGTACTATGGGGTCCGCCGGGAACAGGCAAGACGACGATAGCCCGTCTGCTGGCAGGGGTCACAGACCTTCATTTCGAGCTGGTCTCGGCGGTGTTTTCCGGCGTAGCTGAGCTGCGAAAGATATTCGAAGGAGCCAAGGGGCGCCGCGCAGCGGGGCATGGCACGTTGCTATTTGTCGATGAAATTCATCGTTTCAACCGGGCGCAGCAGGATGGATTTTTGCCCTACGTCGAAGACGGCACAGTCATTCTTGTCGGAGCTACCACGGAAAACCCCTCCTTCGAACTTAACGGTGCGCTGCTTTCCAGATGTCAGGTTTTTGTTCTTAACCGCCTGGACACGCAAGCGCTTGAAACGCTTATAGAGCGGGCGGAAAGCGATATGGGCCGGACACTTCCGGTCACGGCGGAGGCCCGGGCTGTAATATGTGCGATGGCCGACGGGGACGGGCGATATTTATTGAATCTGGTCGAGGAGATCGCCACCTTGCGTCCTGTTTCACTCTTGGATGCTCAGGGGCTGTTGTCTCAAATCCAGAAACGGGCGCCGCTTTACGACAAATCCCAGGAAGGGCACTACAACCTTATCAGCGCGCTTCACAAATCCCTGCGTGGATCGGATGTGGACGCCGCCCTGTATTGGCTGGCACGGATGCTGAGCGGCGGGGAAGATCCGAGATACATCGCGAGGCGACTGACCCGGTTCGCGGTCGAGGATATAGGGATGGCCGATCCCGATGCGCTTCCACAATCCCTAGCCGCCTGGGAAGCTTATGAACGGATCGGGTCGCCCGAAGGCGAATTGGCGATCGCGCAATGCGTGATTTACCTGGCCACCGCTCCGAAATCGAATGCCGCTTACCGGGCTTTCACCCAGGCAATGGGGTCGGCGCGGGACAGCGGGTCGTTATCGCCGCCAAAGCATATTCTAAATGCGCCCACGGCCCTGATGAAAGATCTTGGGTATGGAGACGGATATCAGTACGACCACAACACGGAGGAGGGGTTTTCAGGACAGAATTATTTTCCCGACTGCATGGATCGAGAAAAATTTTACAGTCCTACAGAGCAGGGGCTGGAAGCCGACATTGCCGAAAGGTTGTCCCTATGGGACGAAATTCGCCGAAACACGGAATCATCCTGATGACCGGCCCGGCATGAAAACCCTGCTGTATATTGCGCTGGGCGGCGCCATGGGGGCGGTCCTGCGTTACCTGTTGGGGTTGGCAACACTGCATTACGGTGATGCCTTTCCATGGGGGACACTGATTGTAAACGTTACAGGTTCGATCATCCTCGGGATTGTCTCCGCCCTGATGTTGCATTCATGGACGCCTACAGTGGAATTTCGAAGTTTTCTGATGGTGGGCCTGCTTGGCGGCTTTACGACCTTTTCCGCGTTTTCGCTCGAGGCGGCGGTGTTCTTCGAGCGGGAAAGGTTTGATATGGCCTTCCTCTATATCGGTGGGACGGTGTTGTTGTCGATCGGGGGGTTGTATGCGGGATTACGGGCGACACGGACCTTTCTGACATGAGCGGTGTTCAAACCCGTTCCGTTGCCGAGGACGATGCGGATATCAGGCTTGACCGGTGGTTCAAACGCCATTTTCCCCAGCTTTCGCACGGCCGCCTTGAAAAATTTCTGCGCACCGGACAGGTAAGGGTGGATGGGCGGCGTGCGAAGGCATCGGTAAGGTTGACACCGGGGCAAGTTATCCGTGTCCCGCCGATTGGTGATACGGCAAAACCGACGTCGAAAGCCGACCGCCCCGTGTCCCGTGAGGATCGAGACTGGATCAACAGTCTGGTTCTGCACATTGACGATGCGCTGTTTGCCCTGAACAAGCCGCCCGGGGTGCCGGTACAGGGCGGCAGCGGCGTCAGTCGGCATATCGACGGCTTGCTGGCTGGTCTGGTGGCGGAGGGAGCCGAGAAACCCAGACTGGTCCACAGACTGGACCGGGATACCAGCGGGGTATTGCTGGTTGCCCGGTCGGCCGGTATTGCCAGTAAGTTGGGACAAGTTTTTCGCGGCCGCCATGCCCGTAAAACTTATTGGGCATTGGTCGCGGGTGTCCCGAACCCGCGCCATGGGCGTGTTGATGCGGCACTGTTGAAAAGGGCTGGCAGCGACGGGTATGAAAAAGTCGTGGCAGATGACGCCATGGGAAAAAAGGCCGCGACGGACTATCGCGTGGTCGAAAACGCTGGACGCCGGGCGGCCTGGCTCGAATTGTCGCCGCTGACAGGCAGAACCCATCAGCTTCGCGTTCACTGCGCGGGTCTGGGAACACCGATAATCGGCGACAGAAAGTATGGAAAAAACGCCGCATTGATTGACGGACTTCCCGGTTCGGACAAACTTCATCTGCACGCAAGAACTATACATTTGTCCCATCCATCCGGCGGTAAGTTGTTTGTGACCGCCCCATTGCCTGAAACCATGGAAAATTCGTGGAAATTCCTCGGATTCGATATCGAACAGGCAGGTGGCGATTTATGAGCGACCGGCTGAAACTAGCTGCCTTCGACTTGGACGGCACCCTTTTAAACAGCATTCCTTCCATCGTGATCGGTGTACGTACCTGCTGGCGGGCTTTGGGTTTTCCGGATGTATCGGACGATCAGATCCGGAACATAATCGGCCTTCCGTGGGAAAAGAGTGTCGAGACACTTATGCCCGGTGCTGGTCAGCGTGAAGTAGAAATGATCAAGGAATATCACGCGGAAATCGCCCGGGGAGAACGCCCGCCGCCGGATCGGCCGCCCGAGATTATCTTCGACGGCGTGATGGAAGTTTTGGACGCACTGGAAGCCAGTGGCTATGTTTTGGGCATTGTCACCAGCCGATCCAACAGGCGTTTTCACGAAATATTGGATAATGCGGGGCTGGAAGGCCGGTTTGTCACCGTAAAGACGGCGGATATGGGACCCGGAAAACCCAATCCGTTTCTACTGAACGAGGCCATGCGTGATGTCGGTGTCGATCGGGAAGATACGGTTATGATCGGCGATACCACCTATGACATCCAAACGGGGCGCAACGCCGGCACAGGCGCCATCGGCGTCACCTGGGGCGTGCATCCTGCTCACATGCTGGTGGACGCAGGCGCTCATCATGTCGTCGATAGGTTCGATGTTCTTCATGATCATATCAATGAGTTGATCGCCCGGAGTGGGTAGATATGAAGCGGTTCTACAAATTGGCAGGGACACTTCTCGCGGAAAACGGGGCTGGCTTCAAAGTGGTTCTCGACGACAAACCGATACGAACCCCCGCGAAAAACCTCCTGCATGTGCCCTCGGAGCGACTTGCCCAGTGCATCGCGGGAGAGTGGAACGCGCAGAAAGACGAAGTCGATACTGCGGAAATGCGCCTGACGCGCCTTGCCAACACGGCAATCGATCGGGTGGCGGAGGTTCGGGAACAGGTTATCGGCGAAATCGCAGGCTATGCTCGAACTGATCTGGTGTGTTACCGCGCAGATCAGCCGGTTGATCTCGTAAGGAGGCAGGCCGAAGCGTGGGAGCCCCTGATAAAATGGATTGGTCAGGAACACGGCATAAAACTCGATGTAACGACCGGCTTGCTTCCCATCGACCAATCGGCTGACTGTCTGGCCGCTGTGGAGGCGGTTGTTTCCGGGTTCACTGATTTCGGTCTCGCGGGACTGCACATGGTGACCACGGCGATCGGATCAGTGGTGATCGGTCTTGCGGTGGCGGAACAATATCTGGATGGCAAAGAAGCCTGGGAACGGTCTCTGGTCGATGAACTGTTTCAGATCGAACAGTGGGGTGATGATCCAGAGACCCAGGTTCGGCACAAGAATCTGGCGGCGGATATCGACGCGGCCGCCGAATTCCTGAAACTGGTTAAAGCAACATCTTGAAATCGGTCAGGGTTTTAATTTCAGGCCGGGTACAGGGCGTCTGGTACCGGACCTGGACAAAAGAACAGGCGGTTTCGCGAGGGCTGTCAGGTTGGGTGCGAAATCGGACCGACGGAACGGTCGAAGCCCTATTCTCGGGCGGTGAAGAAACGGTTGCGGACATGATCGCCGCCTGTCGTCAGGGACCGCCTCTCGCACGGGTAAAGGACATCGTCCAAGAAGATGCAGACGAACCAGAATCCGGATTTTCTACTCTGCCGACACAGTGACCGTTTCGCGCCCGAAAACCTCTTCGAAGACAGATTTAAGGGCTACATCCACTTCTTTAATGCCGGCCTCCACACCGAGTTCATGAAGCGATGTAACCCCGTGTTCCGAAATACCGCAGGGGACGATCCCGTCGTAATGGTTTAGATCAGGGTCAATATTCAGCGAAATTCCGTGAAAACTGACCCATCGGCGAAGACGGACGCCGATTGCACCAATCTTGTCCTCACGACCGATCAAACCGTCCCGTGCCTCCCGGTCCACCCAGATCCCGACCCGGCCTTCCCGTCGTTCACCGGTGATGTCAAAGGTGGCGAGGGTGCGAATGATCCATTCCTCTAAATTTGAAACGAATTTTCGAACGTCCCGGTTGCGTTTGTTTAGATCCATCATAACGTATCCGACCCGCTGTCCCGGGCCGTGATAAGTGTATTCGCCGCCGCGACCGGTTTCGAATACGGGAAAGCGGTGCGGGTCCAGGAGGTCCTCCCGTTGTGCGCTGGTACCGGCGGTGTAAAGCGGCGGATGCTGCAACAGCCAAACAGTTTCCATGCGACCAGCCGGAATATCGGCCACGCGCTGTTCCATGAAATCGAGTGCCTGCTGATACTCGACATTTCCTTCGGAAATACGCCATTCCACTGGGGTTTCTTTGTTCACCTTTGCTCCGCCCTTGCGGTGATATCGCCAATTTGGTATGTCACACCGCCTTGAAAAAGCAAGAAAAACGGAGATTTTGATCGACGAGCGGTCGTGGCGGAATTGGTAGACGCGCAGCGTTGAGGTCGCTGTGGGAGAGATCCCGTGGAAGTTCGAGTCTTCTCGACCGCACCAAGATTGACCCCAGGCCCGCCGGTTTTCGAGCGGGCCTGGTTTGTTTTTGAATGCGGTCCATCAGTACCGACCGCCGACTGGAACGGGCAGCATGACCGAAGCGAATAAAGCCCAGGAAGCAATAGAGGAGGTGACGCCTGTTCAGGCGGAAGACCTTCTCGGTCTGAATCCCGATGTTATTCGCGATGCCATCGTTGCCCTTGATTCCGAGGATGGGGCAGCAATTCTTGAAATCCTTGCGCCGCTTCATCCTGCAGAAGTCGCCGATCTTATCGAAATGCTACACGGTCCCATGCGGACCCAGCTTGTCGAATTGCTTCGAACCAACTTCGATCCGGTCGTTCTCGCCGAACTAGACGAAACCGTCCGGGATGAGGTTGCCGAACAACTCGGTACCGAAACGCTGGCGAACGCAATTGCTGCCCTTGATTCCGACGATGCCCTCAGCCTGATTTCCACATTGGAGGAAACAAAACAGCGGCGAGTTCTACACGCTATCTCCAACGCGCTGCGTTCAATACTTGAAGAAGGCCTAGCTTTTCCGGAGGACAGCGCCGGCCGCCTAATGCAGCGCGAATTCGTCGCAGTCCCCACATTCTGGAAGGTGGGGGAAGTAATCGATTTTCTTCGGGAAAGTGACGACCTTCCCGACGATTTCTATGACGTTTTCGTGGTTGATCCACGCCACCGTTTGATCGGCTATGTTGCGTTGAACCGGATACTGCGGACCAAACGGCCAGTTCCCGTGAGGGACATCATGGTCGACGATTTTGTTTCTGTACCTGTCGAGATGGACCAGGAAGAAGTCGCCTACGTTTTCTCACAGCAGGACCTTGTTTCGGCCCCCGTTGTCGATGACTCCGACCGCTTGATCGGCGTCATTACGATCGATGACATCGTCGACGTTATCCATCAGGAAGCGGAAGAAGATATCATGCGCCTTGGCGGTGTTCAGGGAGATGATCTGTACGCTGCGGTGATAGATACCGGGAAATCGAGATTCACCTGGCTGTTTGTCAACCTGCTGACAGCAATTGTTGCTTCGATCGTCATCGGACTGTTTCAGGGCACGATAGAACAGGTTGTGATGCTGGCGGTACTGATGCCCATTGCCGCCTCCATGGGCGGTAACGCCGGCACCCAGACATTGACAGTTGCTGTTCGCGCGCTCGCCATGAAGGAGTTGACGCCAGCAAACGCGTTAAGGGTGCTTTCAAAGGAAGTGCTGGTGGGGACCTTTAACGGCTTATTATTTGCCGTCATCATCGGGGTAATCGCCTGGATTTGGTCCGGCAATATAGGCATCGGGGTTGTAATGGCCGTGGCGATGGTCATTACACTGTTAGTGGCGGGCCTAGCCGGTGCCGCTATTCCGCTAGGCCTGTCCCGTACCAGGTTTGATCCGGCTATTGCTTCAGGCGTCTTTTTGACCACCATTACGGATGTTGTGGCTTTTTTGGCCTTCCTTGGGCTAGGTGCCTGGTTTCTTATTTAAGCGACGAAAAATAATCGTTTATTTGGTGTTTTTTCAGGCCGGTGTGGCGTTGCTAGGACAGTTAAGGCGCCATTAACGATGCCCTGACGTACTTGACCGATAGGTTGCCTGTCCGCGAACGTAAGGGTCTGATTATATTGTTAAAACTCCAATTCAACCAAATGGCTGCACCAATTGGACTTTCCCTAGTAACAGTTTTCCACAACTTCCTAATCTGAACCGCTGATCTTGTTCGGGCTGCGTCCTATGTTATCCGAATGTCGGTTAATCTCATCAAGCTGGCCGTCGGTATCGAGAGTTTTTCCCATCTCGCCCAACGTCAGGAGCAGCGTGTTGCGGAGGGTGTCAAGCTCCAGCACTTGACACGGTCGACTCCGCGCCGGGCCGGTGAAATTCTTGAAGGTGGGTCGATTTACTGGGTCATCAAACGGGCGATCCGGGCGCGTCAGCGGATCATCGCAATCGATACGGCCGTAAACCACAAAGGATTGCCCCGATGTGCGCTTGTTCTTGATCCGGAACTGGTCCCCGTAGAGGCGCAGCCGTGCCGACCATTCCAGGGCTGGCGGTATCTGGAAGCCAAAGACACCCCGAAAGATGCTATCGGCGGCAGTAGCGGCGATATAGACAAACTGCCCGCCGAAATGGCGGAAGAATTGAGAGAGCTGGGCTTGCTTTAGCGGTTAGCCCTTCAGCAGTTTCTGAAGTTTGATTTCCGGGTTTTCCAAATCCGCCGGATGGAATGTTTTGCCGGACATCATCATCCGGCGGGTAAAGCGCAAATCGCGGGCATTGTTGATCGCGGCCGCGCCTTCTAGTTTGCCTTCTTTCAGATAGAATTCGACGAATTCGCCACCATCCCGATCGCCCCGAATTGCAGTTTGATCGAAATTATCGGGCAGACCCATAAGCTGAATGTTTGCATCGTACTGATCGGACCAGAACCAGGGAATTTCCGCATAGGTATCGGTGCCGCCCAGCATAGCCTTTGCCGCGCAAATTGCCTGGTTTTGCGCATTCTCCCAGCTTTCCAGGCGGATGCGCTTGCCAAGCAATGGATTGGGGTGATTTGTATTGTCGCCGGCAGCGTAAATATTTGGATGAGACGTGCGTCCGGTTTCGTCCACTACGATCCCGTTGTCGATTTCCAGACCGGCTTTCTCGGCAAGATCGGTATTGGGGGTCAGCCCGATGCCGATAACCGCGATATCGCACTCGATCCGGGTTTCGTCTCCCAAGACAGCGCATTCGACATGTCCGTGGCCTTCGAAACGGTCCAATGAAACGCCGAGTCGGATATCGACACCATTACGGCGATGAAGGTCGTCCACCCATTGCGACATTTCCGGGGTTAGGGCACGGGCACAAACCCGATCGGCGACTTCCAGAACAATGGCGTTGGCGCCTTTTTTCCGGGCCGCGGCCGCAACCTCCAACCCGATCCAGCCGGCGCCAACGATCAGGACGTTGCGATCCTTCCCGATACCTGAACGAATGGCCTCGGAATCTTCTATCGTCCGCAGTGTGTAAACGCCGTCAAGCTCCACACCGCCGATCGGCAGGGAACGGGCTGTTCCCCCCGTCGCAATCATTAATTTATTCCAGGAAAGTGTCTCTCCATCCGACAGGGATATTGATTTGCCGTCGGCATCGATGTCGGTAACGGCAACACCGAGGCGCATTTCTATATCGGCGTCTTCCAGTGTGCCCGGTGGCCACAAAAGGCAGGTGTCGTTTTCGGCATCGCCCAGCAGGACTTCCTTTGAAAGGGGCGGGCGTTCGTGGGGCGGAAAGTTCTCGTCGCCGACAATGATTACGCGGCCTCCGAAACCTTCATCGCGCAGGGTTTTGGCCGTCCATCCGCCGGCCTGGCCGGCGCCGATAACGACAATTGTCTGGTCGGAGGTCATGAAAACCCGAGAGCCTAGCCGTTCGGCAGCCCGACCATGATGTCGTCGCCTTCGATTTTCACTTCGTAGGTGGCCAGATCGACCGTCGCGGGTGGAGTTTCGGCTTTACCCGTTTTGATGTTGAACTGGGCCCCGTGCAGCGGGCATTCAATGCAGTCACCTTCGATGTAGCCGTCCGACATAGAGGCATAGGCGTGGCTGCATATGTCATCCATTGCATAGATTTCGCCACCGAGATTGATAATGGCCACTTCCTTGCCTTCGATGATGACCTGCATGGCCTCATCTTCGTCAAGTTGTCCTGCTCGCGCTGCGTTGTGAAAAGTCACATCACTCATAATATTTTCCGTTCATTTGTTCCGTATGGAGCCGTTTCAAGAATTGGCCGGAGTGTACAAAAGGGGCCTTCTCCCCTCAACTGCTCCGCCCAGAATTTTGGTCTCAGGTTTTCTCTTTTTCGATGGGGTTTGAAAGAACACCTACACCGGAAACCTCCACTTCAACCGTGTCGCCGTGGCGGAGCCAGGTGGGCGGGTCCATTCTGGCACCCGATCCCGTCGGGGTTCCCGTTGAAATGATGTCGCCTGGTTCCAGCGCGTTCCAGGTTGAGGCATACGCGATGAGATATGAAAAATCGTAGAGAATATTTGCGGTGGTGTCGTCTTGGCGAACCTCGCCGTTCACGCGCGTGGTAACACGTATGTCGTCATAGCTGTCGAATTCGTCCGCCGTCACCAGCCATGGGCCGACACTGCCGCACCGGTAAAAATTCTTCCCCTGGGTGATGTTGACTTTGCCATGGCGCATCCAATCGCGAATGCAGCCTTCGTTCAGGCAGGTAACAGCCCCAACGTGGTCCAGGGCCCTTTCCGGCAGGATACGGCGACCCCCTTTGCCGATGACCAGGGCGATTTCCCCTTCATAGTCCAATTGTTCCGATTCCGGCGGCACCAGCATAGCTTGGTTATGGGCGGCGAGCGTTTCCGGTGTGCGGAGGAAAATATTGGGGTAGTCGCCTCTTATCGACGTCCCGTATTCAGCGTCCCGGTTCCCGTAGTTGATGCCCACGCAGACGATCTGACCGGGAAATTCGATCGGACGCCGAAAAGTAATGTCGGTCAGGCTATAATCGGCATCGGCGCCTTTGATTGCTTCCTCAGCGTTTTGTTGTGACCGAGGGTCCAGAAAATCAATCAGGTTGCTAGAGTTTGGAAAGCGAACTGTAAAGTCAAAAACCTTGTCGCCGTCGACCATCCCAAATGAGGTTTTATCCCCTACGTAAAAGGTAATCAGTCTCATCTATGGTGCTTTGCTTTCTAAGGGTGCAGGCTATTGATAACGCGCTCCGAACGTTAAAGCGAGATCAGGGCAATCAATCTCTCGCAAACAACTCGTGCAGATGCTTCAGATGGTCGGACATTTCCTTACCTGCGCCTTGCGCGTCCCTTTTGCGCAGGTGTCTAAGCAACCGTCGGCGGGACAGAATGACATCCGCCGTGTCTTCGGAAGTGATGGGGCGATGAACCTGGCGCAGAAGATCCATCAAAAGTCGCATCATCAGGATAAGCACGGGATTGCCCGTTGCCTCCGCCAGCAGGGTGTGAAAGCTAATGTTCAGGCTGGCCTTGGTGTCCAGATCGCCATCGCGGGTGGATTTTTCCGCCTGATTGACGTTTTCTTCAAGGCGGTCGATATCGGCGTCGGAAGCATTGGTGATGACAGCCTCGACAACGGCGCTTTCGATCACCAAGCGTGCCTCTGTCACATCGTTCAGTGACATGCCGCCCAGATGTAATAAATCCTGCATGGATTGTGCGACTGCGGTTGGGTCGCCATCCGTAACGAAGGCGCCACCGTGGGCGCCTTTATGAAGGGTCAGCACGCCGCCGTGTTCAAGTGCGCGCAATGCCTCGCGGACGGCATTCCGGCTGGTCCCGAACTGTTCTGCCAGTGCACGTTCCGCGGGAAGTTTATCGCCCGGTTTTAACGCACCGGACCGGACCTGTTCGCGGATCTGATCGCCGATCACTTCGAACGTTCGTTGCGTGCGGGCTGGAGAAAACTGGTCCATGGAAACTGATATTAGGCAGTGTTGACTCAATTGGTTTAATGGTAGTACCAATAAGAATTAATTACAAACCTTTTACGGAAAGAGCAGACTTGCGACCTTAGACGGCAGGATTTGGGGGCCAATCGATTGATGAACGAGACAACGCAGATTAAATGGCCGGATGACGGCGTCAGCCGCATCCCATACCAAATTTACACCGACCCGAAAAATTACGAACGCGAACAGGAAAGCATTTTTCGCGGCCCTATCTGGAGCTTCGTCGGCATGGGCCAGGAAATCGAAAATCCGGGCGACTACCAGACAACCTATATTGGCGATACGCCGGTCATCGTCCTTCGTGACCTAGATGGCGAGGTACAGGTGATCGTCAATCGCTGCGCCCATCGCGGTAATCTTGTCTGCATCTCAAAAGAGGGGACCACTGAGGAACTTACCTGCGTCTATCACAACTGGCGCTATGATTTACAGGGCAACCTCCAAAGCGTTGCCTTCGGCAAAGGCGTCGGGAAAACCGGCGGTATGCCGGATGATTTCGACCAGTCCAAGCACGGTCTTCAACGCCTGCGGACCGAAACCTATGCTGGCCTTATCTTTGCGACATTTTCAGACACTGTTGCGCCGCTGGGCGAGTGGTTAGGCGAAGAAATGCGCGAAAACATCGATCGAGTCGTCGGGCGCGGTATGGTTTTGCTGGGAACGTATAGCCAGTACATGCCCAATAACTGGAAGCTTTACATGGAGAACGTGCGCGATTCCTATCACGCCAGCATACTTCACATGTTTCAGGCGACGTTCCGCATCAATCGCCTGTCGATGAAGGGCGGGATCAAGCTTTCGGACAATGGCTGGCATCACATCAGTTATTCCATCGCTGAAACCGATCGCGAGGAAGACCAGTACGATTCCAAGAAACTCAGGGCGGTAAAAGACGGCTATTCCCTAGCGGATCCCACCCTGGTGAAGGGGTGGCGGGAATTCGACTGCGGTACGACGTTGGCGATCCAGTCGGTCTATCCGAATTTCGTGGTTCAGCAGATCACCAATTCACTGGCCCTGCGGTTGTGCCTGCCAAAGGGACCGGAGGAATGCGAATTACTGTGGTGGGTGTTCGGTACACCGGAGGATACCGATGAACAGCGCGACATCCGTATCAAGCAATCCAATATGATCGGCCCAGGTGGCGTGATTTCCATGGAGGACGGCGTGGTCGGTGGTTGGATTCAGCGGGGCACGCGCCGGGATCAAGACAAAACGACTATTGTCGAGATGGGCGGCCGCGATGTGGCCTCCAGCACCGAAGGCCGCGCGACAGAGGTATCCATCCGCGGCTTCTGGCGTGGCTATCGCGACTGCATGGGAATTTGATGATGGAGGGTTCAGTCAACTTGTCGGGCGATGTCCGGCAGCAGATCGACGATCTGATTGCAGATTACGCCCATGCCATTGACGACGACAGGCTAGAGGAGTGGCCCAATTTCTTTGTTGAGGATTGCAGCTATCGCATCATCAACCGGGAAAATCACGAAAAAGGCCGGCTGGTCGGCGTCATGGACTGTTCCAGCCGGGGGATGCTGCAGGATCGAATCCTCGCGCTGCGCGAAGCCAACGTATACGAGCCCCATTGCTATCGACATATGCAGTCCGGTACCCGTATCCGCTTGGTTGAAGGCGATATCCACCATGTCGAAACGGCGTTTACGGTCGTTCGCACCATGCAGGAAGGCGACATGTCGGTTTTCTGCGCGGGTAAATTCGTGGATGAAATTACGTTCGAGGACGGACAACCGAAATTTCGGCAGCGTGTGGTGGTCACCGATTCAAACCGTATTCACACCCTGATTGTCATTCCGATCTGACGGGCGGCGTCATGTCATCAAAACCCCGTGTCGCCATTGCTATTGGAGATCCCGCCGGGATCGGCCCGGAAATTGCCCTGCGGGCGGCCTATAGCCGGCAGGTAAACAAGATTTGCGAACCGGTCATCGTCGGTGACGTGGAAGTCCTTGCCCGGTACGCCCATACATTGCGTAAACAGTTACCGCCCAATGTGATCGATTTGGGCGCAATAAATGTCAATTTCCTCACGCCGGGCGAAAGCGATGCCGCTTGTGGGCGGGCTATTCTGGAATACGCCGGGAAGGCGGTCGACATGGCGGAGGTAGGAGAGGCCGACGCGGTTGTCGCTTGCCCACAGACGCAATCCTCCATCAAGGCGGCGGGCATCGAGTTCGACGGCTATCCGTCCTGGGTGGCGCGGCGGACGGGAACCGATCCGGAAGATGTCTTCATGATGCTGGTTTCCGACCGGTTAAGGATCGCCCACACAACCCTGCATGTTGGCGTCCGGGAGGCGTTGGACCAGATCGATACCCATCGCATTGTCCGGGTGATTAAGGCGACACGGACAGCGCTGAATTGCATCGGGATCGGGACACCGAAAATCGCTGTTTCCGGCATCAATCCCCACGCGGGCGAGTGCGGATTATTCGGAACTGATGATGAAAAAATCGTCGCGCCGGCCATTGCAGAGGCGCAGGAAATTGGTGTCGATGCTTACGGCCCCTTCGGCGCCGACACTATGTATCTGGACGAAAGCTACGATGCCTATGTCGTGATGTTTCATGACCAAGGCCATATCCCGGCGAAACTGCTGGGGTTCAACGGCACCGCCGCCTTTGCCATCGGAACGCCGGTCCTGTTTTCATCCGTCGCCCATGGCAGCGCATTGGATATCGCCGGACGCGGCAAAGCCGATCCAGGCGCGTTGATTTGGGCGATTAAGCAGGTATCGGGTGCGGCGGTTTCCGCGGAAGATTAGGCGAGAACGTTAAAAGATACCGATCCCAGGCCTTCGACCGTATTGCGGACATTGATGCCGGGTCGCAGCGCTTCCGCGGCGGTGGCACCGCCGGCCATGACGATCCATCCCGCTTCGAGCTTTTCGCCGGCTTCCGACGTCAGCCGCGCGGCGGCAACCAGAGACCGGACCGGGTGACCGAGAATTGCGGCGGATGAGCCGATCTGTACCGGCCGCCCATTGAATTCCATCACCATGCCAAGATTATCGAGGTTGGAATCGGGGCGGCACCAGGGGCCGACGACGAAGCTGGAAGATGAGGCGTTATCCGCAACCACGTCTTCCAGCGAAAACTTGAAATTCTTGTACCGGGAATCGATAATTTCCATCGCCGATGCGACGCCGTCGACGGCGGCCAGCGCATCTGCCGACGTACAAGGGTATCCCAGCGGGCGCTTCAGCAGGAAGGCGATTTCCGGTTCGACTCGCGGGTGAACGTATTTTTTCAGAGAAATCGTATCCCCGTCTTCGACGACCATATGATCGGTCAGACGGCCCCAGATCATGTCGTTCAGACCCATCTGGATCATCTTGGCGCGGCTGGTGAAGCCCATTTTCATGCCGTTGCGCTTTTCGCCCCGGTCAAGCCGGCGCTGGATTGAAGCGGCCTGGACGTCATAGGCATCGTCCAGCGTGTATTTCGTTTTTTCCGACAGCTGGCGGATGGCGTGGGCCTTATTGGCAGCGTTGTCCACGGTTCGTGCAAGTTTGGCGATCTCTGCCATCGGTCAGTCTCCCTCTTTGGCGGGCGATGCCCCGTCCCGTTCTTTCACCATATCCAGCGCCACGTCGACGATCATGTCTTCCTGGCCACCAACCATGCGCCGGTCACCCAGCTCTAGCAGGATGTCGCGTGTATCGATGCCGTAGGTTTCGGCGGCCGTTTCCGCATGACGCAGGAAACTTGAATAGACCCCGGCGTAGCCGAGGGACAGCGTTTCTCGGTCTACTCGCACAGGACGATCCTGCAGCGGCCGGACAAGTTCTTCCGCCGCGTCCATCAATCCGAACAGGTCACAGCCGTGATTGAGACACATCCGGTCGGCCACCGCGATAAAGATTTCCAACGGCGCGTTGCCTGCGCCGGCGCCCATGCCCGCAAGTGATGCGTCGACGCGGGTGCACCCATGTTCCAGTGCCACGACTGAATTCGAAATACCGAAAGACAGATTGTGATGGGCGTGGATCCCAGTTTGGGTTTCAGGTTTCAGCACGTCGTTGAATGCTTTGAACCGGTCGGCCACATCTTCCATCAGCAATGCGCCGCCGGAATCAGTCACGTACACGCAGTGGGCCCCGTATTCCTCCATCAACAGCGCCTGCTGCGCCAGTTCCTTCGGCGGGTTCATATGCGCCATCATCAAGAACCCGGCCACATCCATGCCCAGCTCGCGGGCATATTCTATGTGTTGCTTGGAGATGTCGGCTTCTGTGCAGTGGGTAGCTACCCTCACCGACCGGGCGCCGGCCTCATACGCTTCGCGCAGATCGTGCACGGTGCCGATCCCCGGCAGAAGCAGGGTGGCGAGCTTCGCATGTTCCAGAACGCTGGCTGCGGCTTCTATGTAGTCGAGATCGGTTTCCTTCGCGAAACCGTAATTGAACGACATCCCGGACAGGCCGTCGCCGTGGGCAACTTCAATCGCATCGACTTTGGCGTCGTCCAGCGCCTTGCAGATGGCCTTGATATGGTCCAGCCCGTACTGGTGGCGGATGGCATGCATGCCATCCCGCAATGTGACGTCCTGTACGTATATTTCCTTATTTTTGTCGATAGCCATGTCGCGTTCCTCAGACCGTCGCCATGCGGCGTTCGATGACCTTTTCGGCGGTCCGCATCGCGGCCGAAGTCATGATGTCCAGATTGCCGGCATAAGTCGGCAGGTAGTGGCCGGCGCCCTCGACCTCCAAGAAGATCGACGACTTGACGCCCTCGAAATCGCCGCGCCCCGGAATGTGCAGGGGATTGTTCGAGCCGAAGCGTTCGAACTGAACTTCCTGTTTCAGACGATAGCCGGGAACGTAGCTCTGAACTTCCTGCACCATGTTCTCAACGGATTTGGCGATTTCGTCCTGATCGGCATCATCCGACAGCGTGTAGACGGTATCCCGCATCACGAGCGGCGGTTCCGCCGGGTTGAGCACGATGATCGCCTTGCCCTGCGCCGCGCCGCCCACGACTTCAAGGCCTTTCGATGTGGTTTCGGTGAATTCGTCGATGTTCGCCCTAGTACCGGGCCCCGCGGACTTTGATGAGATCGACGCCACGATTTCCGAATACTGGACCGTCGAAACCCGGTTCACTGCGTGGACCATCGGGATAGTCGCCTGACCACCGCAGGTCACCATGTTGATATTATTGGCGTCGAGATGTTCGTCCATGTTTACGACCGGCACCACATAGGGGCCGATGGCCGCGGGCGTTAGATCGATGATCATCTTGTTGTCTTTTTCGCACAGCGTAGCGTTGTGTTTATGCGCGCCGGCTGACGTCGCATCGAAGACCAGCTTGATGTCTTTCCATTCGGGCATCTTGGTCAGCCCGTCCAGCCCTTCATGGGTGGTGGCGAAGCCGAACTTTTTCGCCCGCGCCAACCCGTCTGAATCCGGTTCGATTCCCACCATTGCACCCATTTCCAGCGTATCCGAGGTGCGCATTACCTTGATCATCAGATCGGTGCCTATATTGCCCGATCCCACAATTGCGACTTTTGCCTTGCCCGCCATTCCTATGTCCTCAAATCGGTATTTGTTTTAGTCGGAAAACGCCGCACGCACGCTGCCGAGACCGGATATCCGGGCTTCGATAACTTCCCCCGGCCCGATAGGCGCCATGGGGCCCAGCGCGCCCGTCATCACCACGTCTCCCGCCTGAAGCGGCATCCCGACATCGACCATCTTCCGTGCCAGCCAGACGGCGGCATTCAGCGGATTGCCGAGGCATGCAACACCGGCGCCGACCGAAACCTGTTCGCCCTTGTTTTCCATCACCATTCCGCACATCCGCAAATCGATATCGTCTAGTAGAACCGGACGCGTCCCCAGAACGATCATGCCGGACGAAGCATTGTCCGCGATGGTGTCCAATATATTGATGTCCCATTTGGCGATCCGGCTGCCGACGACTTCGATTGCGGGCAGGGCGTATGCCGTAGCGTCGATTACATCCAGCAGGGTGATCTGTTCGCTGTCCAGATCGTCGGCAAGGACCAGTGCGACCTCTGCTTCCGCTTTCGGCTGCGCAACTGCGCTGAATTCGATCTCGTCGCCGTCAACCACAGCCATATCCGCGTAGATAATGCCGTAATCCGGCTGGTCCACACCTAGCTGGTTTTGCACCGCTTTGGCGGTCAGGCCGATCTTCCGGCCGATCACCCGGCGGCCTTCCTTGATCCAGATATTCGTATTCTTCTGCTGGATCGCGTAGGCAGCGTCGATGTCGCCCTTTGGCAGGGAATCGCGGATCGGCTTGATTGTCTTGCCGTTCTTCCAGGCGTTGCGGATTTTTCGAGCGGCGTCGTTGATCGCCTTTTCTTTCTTGGTCCCCATCGGGTTTCCCTTACAGCTTGATGCAGATGTTCTTTTGCTCGGAGTAGAAGTTCAGCGCGTGCTGGCCACCTTCTCGACCGAAGCCCGACAGCCCCATGCCGCCAAATGGAGTCCGCAGATCGCGCAGGAACCAGCAATTGACCCAGTTGATCCCTGCTTCCATCGACTGTGAAACGCGATGCGCGCGGGCGAGGTTGGTGGTCCACACGGTCGACGCAAGGCCGTACTCAGTATCGTTCGCCATCTTGACAGCTTCTTCTTCTGTATCGAACGGTGTGATGTGGCAGACCGGGCCGAAGATTTCCTCTTTCTGGATGCGAGAATCTTCGGGCAGACCGGTAAAGATGGTGGGTTCAACATAGGCGCCGCCGTCGCGTTCGTCGCCGAATTCGGGAATGCCACCGCCGGTGATCACGTTCCCGCCCAATTCCTTCGCCAGATCGTAATAACCTTTCACCTTGTCACGGTGCTCATGGCTGATCAGGGGGCCCATCTGGGTGTCGGAATCTTCGGGGCGGCCTAGCTTCATGCCCTCCGCCTTGTCCTTCAGCGTGGAGACGAACTTGTCGAAGATCGGCCGTTCGACATAGACCCGCTCCGAACAGAGGCAGACTTGCCCGCAATTCGCGAACACCGACCGGACCGTACCTTCAATGGCGGCGTCGAAATCAGCGTCGGCAAATACAATGGACGGGTTCTTGCCGCCCAGTTCGAACGACAGCGCTTTCACGTTTTCGGAAGACGCCCGCATGATAGCGCCGCCGGTGGTGGTTTCGCCGGTGAAGGTGATGGCGTCGATACCGCGATGGCTGGTCATGAATTCACCGGCCGAATTCGGACCGAAGCCGTGCACCACGTTGAACGCACCATCAGGCATGCCGGATTCTTTCATCACTTCCGCCAGCATTGTGGCGGTAGTGGGAGTTTCTTCGGATGGTTTCAGGATCACCGCGTTGCCGGATGACATCGCCGGCGCGATTTTCCACGTGGACAGCAACAGCGGCAGGTTCCATGGGCTAATTACGCCCACGACCCCGTGGGGCTGTCGGACGGAATAGTTGATGGCGCCCGCACCGTCAGGTGTGTCCTGCTGATAGGCTTCGGTGCCGACTGATTTGATCAGATCGGCAAATACCCGGAAATTCGCCGCGCCGCGGGGGATGTCCACGTGGCTCGCCAGGGAGCGCGGCTTGCCGGTGTCCATGGTCTCGGCTTCGATGAATTCGTCCGTGCGGGCGTCGATACCGTCCGCTACTGCGTAGAGAATATCGCAGCGCTGGGCGACCGGCATTTTGCCCCAGACTTCTTTATAGGCC
>CAJWUK010000038.1 GCA_913047365.1 uncultured Alphaproteobacteria bacterium
GTTTCGTTGAGTTGAGACATCTACTTTATTTCTTCCTATTAAAATTTTTCTTCAGGTCGGCCCAGCAATCCTGATACCCGGCCTGTATCTGCGGGCTGTTTGCGGCCCAATCTGTCAGGCGGATCGGGTAGCGGGTTTCGAACATGAACGCCATGGTGTCATCCAGCTTGGCCGGTTTGAGATCGGCGGCGGACGCTTTTTCAAACGCATCCGCGTCCGGTCCGTGGGCCGACATCATATTGTGCAGGCTAGCCCCGCCGGGCAGGAAGCCCTCTTCCTTGGCGTCGTACTGGCCGTGAAGCAGGCCCATGAACTCGCTCATGATATTGCGGTGATACCAGGGCGGGCGGAACGTATCTTCACCCACCAGCCATCGCGGCGGGAAGATGACGAAATCGACATTGGCGAGGCCAGCGGGCCCGGACGGCGACGTCAACACCGTGAAGATCGAGGGATCTGGGTGATCGAAGCTGATCGTCCCGATCGCCATGAAATTGGCGAGATCGTATTTATAGGGCGCATGATTGCCGTGCCAGGCGACCACATCGAGCGGCGAGTGGCCGATGGGTGCCGCCCACAGATTGCCGCCGAATTTCGCGATCAATTCGAAATCGCCTTCCCTGTCCTCAAACGAGGCAACCGGTGTAAGGAAATCGCGCGGGTTGGCGAGCCCGTTTGATCCGATGGGCCCCAGATCAGGCAAGCGCAGCGCGGCCCCGAAATTTTCGCAGATATAGCCCCGAGACGGGCCGTCGGGCAGATCTGCACTGAACTTCACGCCCCGCGGCACGACCGCTATTTCATTTGGCGCCGCTTCGACAACCCCCATTTCCGTCGCCAGCCTCAACCGGCCCTGCTGGGGCACAAAGAGCATCTCGCCATCCGCGTTGTAAAAATAGCGGTCGGACATCGACGCGTTGGCCACATAAAAATGAATACCAATCCCGGCTTGCCCGCTCGCATCCCCGTTCCCGCCCAATGTGCGCAGCCCATCGATCAGATCGGTGTCGTCTTCGGGAATAGGCGTCGGATCCCAGCGCATCTGCTGTGGCGATATCACACCCTCGTCAAAAGGCGGGGTACGCAGCAGACCGTTGTCTATCCGCCGGAACGCCCCCTGCTTGGCCGACGGCTGCAGGCGATACACCCAGGTCCGCAAGTTTTCGGCGCGCGGCTGGGTGAACGCGGTGCCGCTGATCAGTTCGGCATACAGACCATAAGGCGCGCGTTGGGGAGAATTCCGTCCTTCGGGTAATGCACCGGGCAGTGCTTCTATTGCAAACTCGTTACCAAAGCCGGACTGGTAATCGAGTTTCGTGGCGGTCAGCGTGTCCATCGCCGCTTCCTTCGATGGTTATCCCGTCCCAGCATCGTAGCGCGCGCGTTATCACAAAGCGACTGGCACAAGGGGCTGGAATTATGGGTTGGGGAGCATATATTCCCGCCCACACACCTGTCGGCGCAAACCGTACCTCTGGAATCACGCATGAGCGCGTATAGCGGCGAAATCGCCGCCCGGCGAACCTTCGCCATCATTTCACACCCCGATGCGGGCAAAACAACGTTGACTGAAAAGCTGCTGCTTTTCGGCGGCGCGATTCAGACCGCCGGCGCGGTGAAAGCCCGGGGCGAAGTGCGCCGCGCGCATTCGGACTGGATGAAGGTCGAGGCCGAGCGCGGAATCTCGGTCGCCTCGTCGGTGATGACCTATGAATACGGCGGATGCACCTTCAACCTTTTGGACACGCCCGGCCACGAGGATTTCAGCGAAGACACCTATCGCACTCTGTCGGCGGTCGATTCCGCCGTCATGGTGATCGACGCGGCGCGCGGAATCGAGGCCCAGACGCGCAAGCTGTTCGAAGTATGCCGCCTCCGCGACATGCCCATAATTACCTTCATCAACAAGCTGGACCGTGAGAGCCGGGAGCCTTTCGATCTGTTACAGGAAATCGAAGAGACGCTTGCCCTGGACGTAACGCCGGCAAGCTGGCCCATTGGCATGGGTCGCGATTTCCTAGGCTGTTATGACATCATTGACGACAAGCTGGTACTGATGAAAAAAGGCCATGCCAGCGGGAAAATCGAAGACGATGGCGGCGATGAAACAGTTTGTGAAGGCGTGGACGATCCGAAGCTGGACGACCTGCTCCCGGGTCACGCGGTCGAAAAACTGCGCGAAGAAGTTCCGATGGCAACCGGCCTTTGTCCCCCGTTCGATCTAGATGCCTACCGCGAAGGAACGCTCAGCCCGGTGTTCTTCGGCAGCGCGATCAACAATTTCGGCGTCCGCGAATTGCTGAAAGGCCTAGTTAGCATGGCGCCGCCGCCGCGCCCCCAAAAGGCGGAAGAACGCACCGTCGACCCTGAAGAAGACAAGGTCAGCGGCTTCGTCTTTAAAATTCAGGCCAACATGGATCCGAAACACCGAGACCGGATCGCATTTTTCCGGCTTTCTTCGGGGCATTTTAAACGGGGTATGAAGCTGCGACATATCCGGAGCGGCAAGCAGGTCAACCTGCACAACCCGATGCTGTTTCTGGCCCGCGACCGGGAAACCGCCGAAGACGCCTATGCGGGCGACATTATCGGCATTCCGAACCACGGCAATCTGCGCATCGGCGATGCGCTTACCGACGGCGAGGAACTTCGTTTCACAGGTATCCCCAGTTTTGCGCCGGAAATCCTGCAATCGGTTCTGCCAGCGGATCCGATGCGCGCCAAACATCTGGGCCGCGCCCTGCAGCAACTGGCCGAGGAAGGCGTAGCCCGCGTCTTCAAGCCGCGCGTCGGCACCGACTGGATCGTCGGCGTTCTCGGCGCCCTTCAGTTCGATGTGATGGCCGACCGCATCCGGTCGGAATACGACGTGCCGGTCCGGTTCGAAAACACGTCTCTGCACACGGCACGGTGGATTGAAGCGGACGATCCGAACACGTTGAAGAAATTCATTGATGCCAATGCCAGCGCTATTGCCGACGATCACGACCAGATGCCGGTCTTCCTGGCCCGCAATGCCTGGCACCTTGACAATGCCGGGGAAGAATGGCCGGTCGTTCGGTTCCTGAAAACGAAGGAACAGACGCAGTAGGCGGTTACGTCCCCCCGGCGGCTATCAGAATATGGACCATTTCGTCAAAGCCATGCCGCTCTGTCAGCTATAGCGGAGACACACCGCTGCCGTCCGGAATGTTCACATTCGCGCCCGCATCAACAAGAGCCTTGAGGCAGGCGATGTGGTTTGGCCCGACATCGCCGAGAACGATGGATTCGATCAGTGCCGTCCAGCGCAGATTGTTGATGTGATCCAGCGGCGCGCCCACCTTGACCAGGGTCTGACCACCTCCCCATGCCCCAGCTGGGCGGCGACGATCAGCGGCGTGTGTATATTTGCAGGCGTCGCGAGCTAACCGAAAGCAATCAAAGCCAGAACCCAAAGCCTCATTCGGCCGCCTCTTTCTGCAGTTCCTCGGGCCGCACCTCCTCCGCCAGCGATTGCGATAGCGCGTTTCCGTCCGGATCGGCCAAAGCCGCCTCCCGTGCTGCGGCAATACCGCGAACGGCCTCATCTATGGCTATCTCACCGGCCAAGGCGGGCCGTATCAGCGCTTCTTCAATGCGATGGAAATTGCTTGTCCCGCGCGAATGGGTGTCGCTATATCCCTTTATCAGGCGCGCGCATTCGGCAATTTCGATCGCAAGATCGTCGCTTAGCGCCTTCGCGTCGGAAATCATTCCAAGCCAAGCGTCGATCGATTCCTGTTCTCGCCGGAAACGCCAGGTGCCGCGCCGCCACCGGCGAAGGCCCGCCAGCATGCGTAATTTCAGGTGACCGGTAATGGATGATGAGTTCAGTTCCATCCCCTTTTGCCAGTTGCGCAGGGCTTCAGATTTTGCCGCCCGTGCCAGAACCAGGCGGGCGATCCGGTCGGGCAGCACGTCGCAGAATTCGGCAATGCCGGGTTTCAGAAATTCGGTCACCACCACGGTATCACCCACATTTGCGCCGGTTTCCGCGCGAATCCGGTCCAGGCGGCCCGGCCGGGTTTTTGCCTGGGCCACGCGGATCACGTCTTCGAACGACATCCGGACGGCCAGATGGCGCGCAACCGCCTGCAACAGCCGGGCATCGCCATCTGCGAACTCGCCCAACCGATCCAGATACAACCCGGCATAGGCCGCATCTTGGAAATCAATCAAGCGGCGCACCGCGTGATCCAAAGTACCGGAAATCCCGTTGGGAAAACTGTCGCGGACTCGCGCGGCGATCTGGCTGGAAACCGTGACGCCGCTGTACCGTTCGTGCGGCTGCGTTTCCCGCACCGCCATTTCGCCCCGTGCCGCTTTAAGCCCTGCCTCAAACCCGGCGAGGTTGGCCTCAACCGCCTTGCCTTCGGCACGAATGCCTTCCCTGAATTTTTCAGCATCGATGGGCAGTCTGCCACACCCGGCAATTGCCCCCAGAAGCACCGCGCTGACATGGGCACCAGATTCGCGGGCGGCATCTTCCATGTCGAACAGGACCTGGGTTTGCGAACGATCTCCCGCCGCCTGGACCAGTTTCTTATCATCCGAGCGCCCGTCACCCATCTGCATTTTTTCCGCCGTCGCGTAGACCCGGTTCGTCGATGAAATAAGCAACGTCCGATCCGGCGAAACGTACCCGGCCTGGATCTGCCGGCCGGCTTCCAGTAATTCACTTGAGGCGAAGATATCGACCTCACCCACTGCAGGGCTGAGGGCAAGTACCGGCTGGCGATCGCCGAGTTCCGCCCAGGTTTCGGGCCAAATTTCGATGTAATAGGTGGTCGCCCCGGTCCGTTGGGCGACGCCGGGGATGGATGTTGCCTGAACCGGCATATCACTGTCGCGCGCGGCATTCACCACCCAACTGGTCAGAACGCCGCCGCCTTCACCGCCGAGAGCGGCAACCAGCAGGTTTACCGATCCGGTCATGCTGCGCGCCCCTGCAGCAGGTTGATTACGCCGTTCCGCAGCCCGGCAACCGCGCGGTCCACGATGCCGGGATTACGCACCCGTTCCGCGCGGTAGAATGATGGACACAAGGTCGCTGCATGGCTGACCTCGCCGCACAGCCCGCAGCCGACACAGTTGTTGTTGACGTTGGCGACGGGATCGCTGCGCAACGGGTCGGGATTAGGCTTGATTGTCAGACTCGGACAGCCGGACAGACGAATGCATGAATGATCGCCGGTGCAGACCTCGTCATCGATGCCAAACCGCGGCAACTCGACCCGCCCGCCTTGTTTCAATTTTTCGGCATGTTCCCCCCGGAGACGTCGCTGTCGCGCCAACTGGCATTCGCCGTCTGCGATAATGACCTTCAGGCCTTTTTCCGGCGTGGTCAGCGCTTCGCGTAGCGTGTCGACCATTTCGGATACCGAATAGGTGCGCACTTTGCGCAGCCACGGCACGCCCAGGCTTTGCAGGGTTTTTTCGATGGACATGCCCGGCTTGCGCCCGCCCCTGCCCTTTTCGCTGGACGGGATGAACTGCTGGCCAGTCGCCGACGTGAAACCGTTTTGCATAATGACGAGGACGGAATCGCCTTCGTTCAGCATGGTGCCGATCACGCCGGTTGTCAGTCCGTTGTGCCAGAACCCGCCGTCTCCCATGATCGATATCGACCGCTTATCCTGGAAGGGCGCCACGGCCGCAGCGCTGGCCAGCGACATGCCGTAGCCGAGAATGGAGTTACCCATGGAAAACGGCTCGAACGTCGCGAAGGCATGGCAGCCGATATCGGCAGCAATATGAACCTTGCCGACCTCCGCCTGGATCAGTTTCAGCGCCGAAAACACGGGCCGTTCAGGACACCCGGTACAGAACTGCGGCGGGCGTGGCGGCAGGGGCGCGGGGAATGCGTCCGCCGCGCCGTCCAGGGCTGCGGAAAACCGTTGATCTTCCTCCCGGATAGACGCCGGATCGCCGATGCCCAGCCCTTCGGCCTCGATAAAGCCCATCAGGCCCTTGTGCATGACGGTGGCGTTGTATTCGCCCGCCATGGGCATTACATCCTTGCCGTGAACCCGGGTCTGGATATCGGCCTTACGCAGAATGCCGTTGATCTGGTGTTCCAAATATTCCGGGTTGCCTTCTTCCATCACCAGCACCGCATCGCGCCCGGCACAGAAATCGGTGATCTGATCGGGCACCAGCGGGTGTATCACGTTGAGAACCAACAGCGGAATACGGGTATTCCCGAAATCGTCGGCGAGACCAAGGCGGGCAAGACGCCTAATCAGGGTGTTGTAGAGACCGCCCGGCACGATGATTCCATGGCGGGAAATATCGCCGTCGAATATTTCGTTCAGCCCTTTCTCACGGATATATTTCTGCGCAGCCGGTAGACGTTGTTCGACTTTCAGTTTTTCCTGGATGAAAGTCACCGGCGGATGCGCAAGCCTGGCGTATTCGAACGGCGCCGGGTCCTTTTTACGTTCCCGCGTATTAATTGGCGGTTTGCGGTTGTCCTTTGCCACGAATCTTCCCTGCACATGGCAGGCGCGGATGCGGAGCTGCATAATGATGGGCGTGTTCGATACCTCCGAAAGCTCAAAGGATTTTTCCACGGTGTCGACGATGGTGGTCAGGTTGGGTCTGGGATCGACCATCCACATGCTGGATTTCATCGCCATCGACAGCGTGCGTTCTTGGATGATGCTCGCGCCTTCGCCATAATCCTCCCCGCTGATGATCAAGGCGCCGCCGACCACACCGGGGGACGCCAGATTGCTGAGCGCATCTGCCGCGACATTTGTGCCCACGATGGATTTCCATCCCACAGCACCGCGTAATGGATAGTTAATTGAGGCACCGAGCATCGCAGCAGCGGCGGCTTCGTTTGCGCCGGTTTCCACATGGACGCCCATTTCGTCCATCAGTTCCTCGGAATCCAGCAGCACATCGAGAAGGTGCGAAACCGGCGCGCCCTGATAACCGCCGACATAGGCCACGCCGGACTGCAGCAGCGCCTTGGTCACGGCCAAAATCCCCTCGCCATGGAAGATTTCGCCGTCGCCGAGACGCAGCGATTCAACCTCTTTTCGAAACGATCTTTCCGCGCTCATGACAATCCCCCTGTGAGGTTGAGTATACGATGGAAACCGGGCTTTGACACCCAAAGACGGCGGCGTTTCCCAATGCCGCAGCACACAGTATTGTGCGCCCATGAACGGTAACACCAAATCCCCGCTGGCCACGCTGCCGTCGGTCGACCGGCTGTTGAACAGCGATGCGGCAGCGGCCCTGATTGCCGAATTCGGCCGCGCGGAGACAACCGACGCGCTGCGCGACGCCCTATCCGATATTCGCAAGGCCTATACGACCGACAAGACCGAACCGCCGGAAGAAGCCGACATTCTGGCCCTGGCGGGTGAAAAGTTGCAAGCGCTGGGCGCGCCGTCGTTACGGCCGGTATTCAACCTGACGGGAACGGTCCTTCATACCAATCTCGGCCGCGCCGCCCTGCCGGAAGAGGCGATCGCGGCCGTTGCCGAGGCCGCCCGGGGCGCCAGCAATTTGGAATACCGGCTGGCGGAAGGCCGGCGCGGCGACCGGGACGAGCATATAGAAGACCAGCTTTGCCGGATCACCGGCGCCGAAGCCGCCACCATCGTCAACAACAATGCCGCCGCCGTGATGCTGGTGTTGAACACGTTCGCGCTGGGTAAGGAAGTTCCCACATCCCGCGGCGAACTCATCGAAATCGGCGGATCGTTCCGCATGCCGGACATCATGTCCCAGTCCGGGTGCACGCTGGTGGAAGTCGGCACGACCAACCGCACCCATCTGAAGGACTTTTCAAAGGCCATCGGCCCAAACACCGGCATGATTATGAAGGTGCACACCAGCAACTACGTGGTGGAAGGTTTCACCGCGGATGTGCCGGAAGCCGATCTTGCCAGGCTGTGCCATGACAACGGCATGCCATTCGCCATCGATCTCGGCAGTGGCACCCTGACCGATCTGGAACAATTCGGCCTGCCCCACGAACCGACACCGATGGAAGCGATGCGTCAGGGCGCTGACGTCGTGACATTTTCGGGCGACAAGCTACTGGGCGGGCCGCAGGCGGGGATCATCGTCGGCACCCAAGATTATATCTCCCGCATCAAGCAGAACCCGATGAAACGCGCACTCCGCTGCGACAAGATGACAATCGCCGCGCTGTCAGCCGTGTTACGGCTGTATGCGGACCCGGACCGGCTAACCGACCGGGTGCCGACGCTGCAGGCGCTGGCCCGTCCCGTCGATGACATCCGCGCGGCCGCGGCGCGGATAGGGCCGGCTTTGGCGGAACATCTGGGCGACATGGCGGAAATTACCGATGCAGATTGCGAAAGTCAGATCGGATCGGGCGCCCTGCCAACACGGCGTATTCCCAGCGCCGGCATCGCCATCGCGCCCATCGCAAAGGGCGGTACGCCCCTGAATGCCCTGGCAGACGCGTTTCGCGCCCTGCCGGTGCCAGTAATCGGGCGCATCCAGGACGACACCTTCATTCTCGATCTCCGCTGTCTGGAAGACGAGGACGGGTTCGTCTCCCAGCTTTCGGAATTCGACTTTCCCCGATGATCATCGCCACCGCCGGACATGTGGATCACGGCAAAACGCTGCTGATCAAATCGCTGACAGGCGTTGATACCGACCGTCTGCCCGAGGAAAAGAAGCGCAACCTGACCATCGATCTGGGGTTCGCCTATCTGCCGATGGAAGGTGCCGAAACCATCGGGTTTATCGATGTGCCGGGTCACGAACGTTTTATCCGTAACATGCTATGCGGTGTAGCGGGAATTGATTTTGTCCTGTTTGTCGTGGCCGCCGATGACGGCCCGATGCCACAGACGGAGGAACATCTTGCCATTTTAGATCTCCTGGGAGTGACACGTGGCGCCGTGGCGCTGACCAAGATCGACCGGGTGGAAGAAAAGCGTGCCGTGGAAGTTGCCGAACAGATCGACGTGCTGTTTGCCAGTACCTCGCTGGAGGGAATTCCGATGTTCCCGGTATCCGCGATGACGGGCGACGGGATAGACGGGTTGAAAGCCCATCTTCTGGAGACCGCTACCGCCCTGCCGCCGCGCGCCTCCGCGGGCAATTTTCGCCTTGCCATCGACCGCAGTTTCGATGTCGTCGGCGCCGGATTGGTTGTGACCGGCACCGTTTTTTCGGGAGAAATCACTGCCGGCGACGGAGCCCGTGTGCTGGGCGCGGACATGGATGTGCGCGTGCGTGGCATCCATGCCCAGAATGCCAAGGCCGAGGCCGGCCGGGCCGGACAACGCTGCGCCCTGAACCTGGCCGGAATCGGGCTGAACAAGGATTTGATTGCCCGCGGCGACTGGTTGATATCAGGCGCGCCGCCGGCACCCGCCCACAAGATCGACGTGCGGCTTAGGGTCCTGAAGTCCGAAGCTCGGGCGCTGGCGCACTGGACGCCGGTCCATGTGCATCTGGGAGCGTCGGAAACGACAGGCCGGGTCGCGGTGCTGGGGCAGAACAATATCGAGCCGGGAGGGACCGGGCTGGCGCAACTTGTGCTGGATCACCCGATCGGCGTGGCTCACGGCGACGGGCTGATCATCCGCGATCAATCGGCCCAGCGCACCGTTGGCGGTGGCCGGGTAATCGACGTCTATCCGCCGGCCCGGGGCCGGGCGCGGCCAGAACGCTTAGCCTTCCTGGCCGCTATGGAAGAAACCGACGAGGGCACAGCCCTGTTACAGCTTCTGGACGTGTCTCCCAACGGACTACGTCTGGATCGTTTCGCGGCGGTTCGCAACCTGACGGACGCGGATATGGAGGCACTACAGGAACTGGTACCGATGAAAAAGGTGCCCATGGAAAGCGGCTCGCTAGGTTTTTCAGACGCCCGCTGGGCCGGGATGTGCGATGCAGTCCTGGACGGGCTGGCCGCATTCCACCGAAAATCGCCGGATATGGTCGGGCCGGGAGAAAACCGGATCCTGACCGGCACCGGCATCAGGCTACCACCGGAAGCGGCCGTGGCCATTTCAGCCGAGCTGGTCCGCGAAGGTATCATTTTGAAAGAAGGTATGGGCGTGCGCCTGCCGTCGCACCAGCCCAGTCTGCAGGGCGCAGATGCGACTAACTGGAAGAAGATCAAACCGCTACTAGAAGACGGCGGATTGCGCCCCCCGGTGGTGACGGAGATCGCGCAGGCGATTGGCGGCGAGCCGCGCAAGGTGGAAACGCTCATGGTCCGCGCCGGGCGACACGGGCTAGTGGTGCGGATCGCCAAAAACCGTTTCTACCCGCCCGGAAAACTGCGCGACCTTGCCGACATCGCAGAGAAGGTCGCGGCGGATGCGGACGATCATAAGATTACGGCGGCAGCTTTCCGCGACGCCTCCAATATCGGCCGCAACCTAGCCATCGAGGTGCTGGAATTTTTCAACAAGGTTAAGTTCACCCGCCGCGTCGGCGACGGCCACGAAATCATCCGTCCGGCGGTGGATGTATTTCGTTCGTAAGCCGCTAACGCGGCAGCACGGCGGTCTTTTCCCTCTCCTCAACCCCCTAAAAATAAGGGCTCATTTTCCAGGGGAGAAGGACACATCGGCAAGGGGTGAATTTTCGTATTCCCGAGCGCAGGATTTTGCTATCCATCCGCCGCGCGGAAGAGAATCGTTCCCCGGTGGGGCGCCCGGTCTTCAAAACCGGTGAGGGGCGTTAGACGTCCCTGGTGGGTTCGACTCCCACTCTTTTCCGCCAATTTTTCGATAGAGCTTAAGGTTTACTGCCGGGTTTTACCCCCAGAGATCCAGGTTACGGGTAGGTGATCTTGCTCGGCGCACCCAATCCGCGCGATCCCACACCTCGTTATTGCCCCCACAAAATCCTTGCCCATCTAAATCAAATGGGGACGAGGCCGTATCAAGTTACCAGGCGGCCTCTCTTGTCGGGCTTCGGCGACGCTGCCATCATCCGGCCTCAGGATTTACTTGACGGAATTTCATGTGCCAATACTAAACGCTTCCGACGGCACTGGCCTCTATTTTGAGGATACCGGTCAGGGCGAGGCCGTCCTTTTTCTGCACGAATTCGCGGGCAATCACCGCACCTGGGCAGCTCAGGTGGCCGCACTATCCGCGGATTACCGCTGCGTTGCCTATTCCGCCCGAGGCTATCCGCCGTCGGACGTGCCCGAAAACGACGACGCGTATGGCCAGGATATAGCGGTGGCCGATACCGTGGCAGTCCTCGACGGTATAGGCATCGAAAAAGTCCACGTCGTCGGTCATTCCATGGGTGCATATACCGCGTTGCATATGGGCCTGCGCCATCCGAACCGATGTCTGTCGGTCTCGGCTCTGGGGTGTGGCTGGGGATCGAAACCGGACGAACGGAAAACCGCGCGTCAGGCATGCGAAGACATCGCGCAAATGTTTCGCGAAAAACTGATCGGAGAATCCGCAGCTATCTACGCCCGGTTTCCCATGCGGAATACGTTCGAGGCCAAGAAACCGGCACAATTCGTCGAATTCGAGGGCATTCTTGCTGGCCTGTCACCCGTAGGCGCAGCGCTGACCATGCTGAACCTGCAGCGTGACCGGCCGACGCTGTGGGACATGGAAGATGGCCTGAAAGAATTCCAGCCGCCGCTGCTGGTGCTGGTGGGCGACGAAGACCAGCCCTGCATCGAGGGCAGCCTGTTCCTGAAACGAACGGTTCCAACCGCCGCGTTGCAGGTCGTGCCGCGCACCGGCCATACGATCACCATGGAGGAACCGGACATCGTTAACGCCGCACTGAGCGAATTTTTCGAAACAGTCAACGCCGGTAACTGGATGGATCACCGGCTGACAGACAGCTGAAAAAACGGAATATTGGGGCAACAGAAATATAGGGAGAGAAATATGGAGCTTCAACTTAAAGGAAAAACAGCGCTGATCACCGGCGGCAGCGAAGGCATCGGCAAAGGCATTGCCATGGGCCTTGCGCAGGAAGGGGTCGATGTCGCCATCTGCGCCCGACGGCCGGAAGTGCTGGAGGAAACGGCACAGGCCATCCGCAGTGCAACGGGCGTGAAAGTCGTCGCGATCCCGACCGATCTCACCGACGACGATCAGGCCCGCAAATTCGTGGAGGACGGCGCGAAGGAGCTGGGACGCGTCGATATCTTGGTCAACAACGCGGGGTCCTCGCCCGGCGGGATCATCGAACATCTGTCGGAAGACGACTGGGCGCAGTCGCTTCAGCTCAAATTCATGGGCTATGTGCGGTGCCTGCGCTATGTGCTGCCGATCATGGTCGAACAGGGCGGTGGTCGGGTGGTGAACCTGATTGGAAATGACGGGGTGAAACCGTCCTACTGGGAAATTGCGCCCGGGGCCGCCAATGCGGCGGGCCAGAATTTAACGATGTCGCTGGCAGGACAGTACGGCAAGGACAATATCAGCTTCGTCGCCGTGAACCCGGGCCCGGTCCGCACCGAACGCTGGACCGGCCTGGTCAACGCCATGGCCAGGGACATGGGGCTGTCCTTCGAGGAAGCCGACAAGCTGGCACCGTCATCAATCCCGCTAGGCCGTATAGCCGAAGTAGAAGAGGTCGCCAATCTGTGCGTGATGCTTTCCTCTCCGCTGATGTATTTCGTTAACGGCACCCAGATCGAGATCGACGGTGGGCAGGAAAAATCCCTGATGGACCGGCTGCGCGACCGTTAGTGGAGGCCGACCCGCATAATGCGCTAGTCGAACGGCGGAAAATCGCCCGCTCCAAAACTGGCCCTCTGTCCAGCCTGCGCTTCGCCGTGAAAGACAACGTGGCGGTGGAAGGCTGTGCGTTCACGGCGGGCCATCCGTTGTTTGCCGAACGCAAGGCCGGGGCAACCGCGCCTTCCGTGCAATCACTTCTCGACGGCGGCGCGGCCTTTATCGGAATGACCCAGACCGATGCCGGCGGTTTCGGCGCATCGACCCCGCAGACGGCGAATCCAAACTTCCCGGATTTGATTGTCGGCGGATCCTCCGGCGGGTCGGCTGCCGCCATCACGGCCGGATATTGCGATTTCGCGGTCGGCACCGATACCGGAGGCAGCGTTCGTATTCCCGCCGCCTGCACCGAAATCGCGGCATTCAAGCCAACCTACGGGCGCGTCTCGAATGACGGGGTCTTCCCACTGACGCCGCAGCTTGATCATGTCGGGTTGCTAGCCGCGGACCTGGCAATACTGGAACAAGCCGCTCTTGTCCTTATCGGGCGCGCGCCGAACGCTCCAAAAAAGGATGCTCTGAAAATTGCCGTCGAGATTGACCGCGCGGGGATTTTCGAAGGCGCCATCGCCGCCGAACTCGATCGCGTCGCGGAAACGCTCGCCGAACAGGGCCACGCCGTCGAACGCGTACCAATACCAGGGCGGGAGAACCTGGCGGAGGCGCATGGGGTCATCGTGCTAGCGGAAGCCGCAAATTTTTATGCCGAACTGATGGACGTCGAACTGGAGCAGCTTGGCAAGGCCGCTCAGGCCGCCCTCCGCCATTCAGAATTGTTGGCTCCGGAGGGCGTGGAGGCAGCCTGGGAATGGGTGCGGGCGGCGTCGGACCGGATGCAGACGACACTAGCAAAATACGACGCGCTAATTTCACCCACCCTGCCAGTGCCCCCGCCGCGCGCCGACGGCCGGCGGGTGACGCTGGCAGGAGGCAAAGTTCCGGTAGTGGTCGCAATGACCATGCTGACCTGTTTGGCCAATCTGACGGGCAATCCAGTTGTCGCCTTTCCAAACCCGCATTCAACCGCAGCACCCCGGACTAGTCTGCAAATGATGGGCTCCCTGGACGGGGACGAAAAGCTACTGGCCGCTGCAGCGCGGGTTCAGGGTGACCTGAGGGCCGGCAAGTGAGCCGGCAATATATCGGCGAGCCGGTCAACCGGCTGGAAGATGCCCGGCTGCTGGCCGGCACGGCATGCTTTGTCGATGACCTGAAACTGCCCAACATGGCGTCGATGGCCGTCTTTCGCAGTCCGCACGGACATGCCCGTATCAACCGGATAGATTTGTCAGAGGTCCGAGATATGGACGGAGTGATCGACGCTTTTTGTGCCGCCGATGTTGAGGGCGAGCTGCCGCTGATACCGCTGCGCCTGGCGCCGTTTGCGGGGTTTGAACGTTTTCTGCAACGCCCGTTGGCCATCGACAAGGTGCGTTATGCGGGGGAACCGATCGCTGTCATCGTCGCCGAGAACCGTTACATCGCAGAAGACGCGCTAGAGCGGATTGACATTGATTACGAGGCCCTGCCCGCGGTCACGACCGTCGATCAGGCAGCCGCCGGAGACATCCTGATCCATGAAGACGCAGGCGAAAATATGGGCACCCGGTATACGGTATCACGCGGCGACTGCGACGCGGCCTTCGCCAATGCCGATTACACACGAAAGGAAAAATTCGTCACCAACCGGCATGGCGCAGTGCCGATGGAAACCCGTGGGCTGATCGCGCATTTCGACGCGGACAGACCGCTGTTGCGCCTGCACGGGGCCACCAAGGTCAATTTCTTCAACCGCCGCCACTTGGCTGCTGCGTTCGAAATGGACGAAAACGCGGTGGAGCTAATCGAAACCGAGGTCGGGGGCGGCTTCGGTGCGCGGGGAGAACTGTACCCGGAAGATTATTTGGTTCCCATCGCCAGCCGACGAACCCAACGCCCGGTGAAATGGATCGAGGACCGCAGGGAAAATCTGTCCGCAACAAACCATTCTCGGGACATCGTCTGCGAGCTTGAAATTGCCGCAGATAGCGACGGACGCATTAGCGGAATGCGCGGCACCGTGCAGGGCGACATGGGCGCTTATATCCGCACCAATGGCGGTGTCGTGGCATCGAAGGCGGCGCAGTTCCTGCCGGGTCCCTATCGCGTGCCATCCTTCGCCTGCGACGTACAGTTTCTTATCACCAACAAGACCCCGGTCGGTACCTATCGCGGGCCGGGGCGGTTTGAAGCCAATTTCTGCCGCGAACGCCTGCTGGATATGATGGCGGCCGATCTCAATATCGATCCGGCAGAGCTTCGCCTACGGAACCTGCTGGCGCCGGTTGACCTGCCCTATCGTATGGGCGAACTGGTCCCCGGAGACCCGGACGCGACCCTTGACGCTGGCGACTACCCGTCCGCGCTACAACGCCTGCTCGATGAAGCGGAATACCAGAACTGGAAGGATCGCCAAGGCCAGGAAACAGACGGATACGTGCGGGGGCTGGGAATTGCCTGCTTCATGGAAAGCAGCGCCGCAGGCCCACCGGAATCAGCTGTCATTTCCGTTTGCGCTAACGGTGACATCGATATCCGCACCGGCGCGTCTTCGGTGGGACAGGGCGTTGAAACGGGGCTGGCGCAGATCTGCGCCGACTATCTAGAGCTAGACATGGAGCGGATTGCCGTCCGCCACGGCAGTACGACCCTGGTCAGCAGGGGCGGTGGCACGTTCCACAGCCGAAATACGGTGATGGCAGGCAATGCAACCCGGATCGCCAGCGAAAACCTGCGCAATCGCGCTGTCGAGCTGGCAGCCCTGCGCTGGAACTGCGACGGCGCAGATCTGCAGTTCACGGAGGGCGGCGTCCGGCGCAACGAAGAAACACTCACCCTGTCTGACCTTGCAACGTACGCAGAAAGCCGGGGCGAAACGCTCTCCGCGGAGGGGACATTCGATAATGAAAAAAAACTCTCCTATTCCTATGGTGCGCACGCGGCGCTGGTCGCAGTCGACCCAGATACGGGCATGATCGATGTGGAACGCTATGTGCTGACCGAAGAAATCGGCCGAGCACTGAACCCGGCGATGGTCCAGGGCCAGGCCATCGGCGGTGTTGTTCAGGGGTTAGGCGGTACGTTTCTAGACCACATGATCTACGACGAAAACGGCCAACTTCTGACCGGCACGTTTGCCGATTACATGCTGCCGACTAGCGCCGGCCTGCCAGAAATTACGGCCATCACGATGGAAGATTACCCGTCGCAGTTGAACCCGATGGGCTTCAAGGGCGCCGGCGAAGGTGGCATCGTCGCTGTCGCAGCGGCGGTGGCGAACGCCGTCGGACAGGCGCTGAAAAGCTACGATCTGCCGTTGAACGAACTGCCGCTGACGCCGCAGCGGATACGTACCGCACTGGAAGCATGGGCCCACAGAAATGAGGAAAAAGAATGACCGTCATCGACGTTCACGCCCATCTAGTGCCGCCGGATGTCATTGACACGCTAGCCGGGCGCGGAAAAGATTTCGGTATCGACCTGGTGGAAACCGAACCGGGTTGCCATTGCTGCCGTTTCGAAAGCGGCATGCAGATACGGCCGTTTTTCGACACACTGACGAATACCGATCATCGTCTCGGCGAAATGGATCGTCAGGGCGTTGACCGCGAAATCCTAAGCATCTGGACCGACATATTCGGCTATGACCTGCCCGCAGTTAAAGGCGCGCTTTGGCATGCTGCCCTGAACGACAGCCTGACCGGGCTGTGCGACACCCACGGGGAGAGGTTTTCCTGGCTGGCGTCGGGCGCGTTGCAAGATGCGTCCTTAGCCGCCAAAGAACTGGAACGGGGGATGAAGGCGGGCGCGGTCGGCGCCATCATCGCTGCGCATGTGGATGGCAAAAACCTGGGCGAATGCGACCTGGACGAATACTGGGCCGCCTGTGTGGAGCTTGGTGCGCCTGTGTTCATCCATCCGGCCCAGCCGGTGGCGCCTCCGCGTGCGGGTAAATTCGCCCTGAACCAGGTCGTCGCCTACACGCAGGATACAACCCTGACCGTCGGATCGCTGATATCCGCGGGCGTTATGGACCGGTTCCCGGGTCTCGAATTCATCCTGTCCCACGGCGGCGGGTCAGTGCCGTTCCTGATCGGCCGGTTCGACCGGATGCACCGGGCCGCCGATCCGAAAGCCACCGGCAACATCGCGGAGAATCCGCCGTCCGACTACCTAACGCGGTTTCACTACGACACCATCCTGCACCATGGTCTGGCGTTGAATTACCTGCGCGACCTAGTCGGCATCGACCGCATGCTGCTGGGCACCGACCTGCCCTTCCCGCCCGGCGACCCCGACCCGCTGACCAGTCTTCGCGATGCAGGCTTCGGGGAAGACGACATACGACAAATTGCCGAAATCAATCCGACGGCTTTGTTTGAACTCTAAATTTGAACCATACTCAATTGACTGGCTTCGCCCACCCCCATAGGCTTTTCGGCGAACGGGAGGAAAATATGTCCGATATTGCTTACGAAGATTCGCCTTACCCGGTCCGGACAGACTTGGTCGAAGCCCATCAGCGGGCCTGGGGACGGTTATCGAGTGCCGGCACCTGGCTGACAGGTGAAGAACGTACCAAGGTGATGGCAGAGACACGCCATGCCCGGGATTGCGCGACCTGTGCGAAGATTAAAGAGGCATTGTCGCCGTTTGCGGTGACCGACGCCCACGATGCCGGTACCGACCTGCCGGAGAACTGGGTTAACATGATCCATCTGATCGTCGCGGATCCGGGAAGGCTGACCCATAGCTGGTATCAGAAGACGCTCGATAGCGGCATTCCCGACACGCATTTCGTCGAAATCGTCGGCGTAGTGGCCCACACCACGGCCATCGACACGTTCGCGAAGGGGATCGGCGTACCTTTGCGTCCGCTGCCGCCCCCCCAGGTGGGAGAGCCGTCAAACTATCGGCCCAAGGAAGCACGCCAGCATCAGGCCTGGGCACCCAATATTGCGTGGGACGAATTCGGCCCCAACGAAGCGGATTACTTCATCGGTCCGGAAGCGAATATCCGCCGAGCGCTTACCCTCGTGCCAGATGAAGCCCGCGGGTTCTTCGACGTTGTCGCGGCCCAGTACCTTGCCGGACCGCAAATGCGGGATTTCAGCCAAGAATTCCGCGCGATCACGCATCTGCAGATCGAATTGCTGGCAGCGAGGGTATCTGCGCTGAACCAATGTACCTATTGAACGACCAGCCATTCGGTACTGCTCCGTGCGAGCAGCGAACAGACTGGAGACAAACTGGACTACAACGCGATCACCGGCGGCGCAGCCGCGGGCGATACCGGTATTGAACACGGCGATCTGATGATTGAATTCGCGGAAGCAGTTTTGGGTGACGACACCGCCCGGCTCGATTCCGCCCGGAAAACCATCCTGGATGCTATTGGCCCTGATGCGGTCGTGGACGCCGCCGGCGTGGCCGGATTGTTCAACGCCATCGACCGGGTCGCCGATTCCACCGGCGCGCCTCTGGAAGCCGATAAGGAAGAAATGTCAGCTGCCCTTCGCGCCGAAATCGGCATTGACGTCTTCGCCGCTAACAAGGAGGCGTTGGAGGACACC
>CAJWUK010000039.1 GCA_913047365.1 uncultured Alphaproteobacteria bacterium
GGCAAGGACCGCATGAAAGGCTGGGTGAACAGTCTCGCACGCACCGGACGGTAATAGCGCCGAAACTATCGACGCGAAAGGGCGGTTCTATGGGCCGCCCTTTTTTTGCGGGGCGTCTAACACTTTGCGATGGAGTCCAGAACCTGTTTCTAGAACTACGATGTCTTGGGGTTGGCCTCGACCGTTGATGAATTAGCGGCTTTTTTTGCCCATAGCGCGGGATTTCGTCGGGCTTTTAAATCTCGTAGGGCGGTTTGTGCAGGCCTTTCGGCGATAGGGTAAAAATTTCAACGCCATCGGCGGTGACGCCCAACGTGTGTTCGAATTGCGCGCTCAGAGATCTGTCCTTGGTCACCGCCGTCCATCCATCGGATAGGATCTTGGATTCCGGCCGTCCAGCGTTCACCATCGGCTCGATCGTGAAGAACATGCCTTCGCGCAATCGAAGGCCTTCGCCCGGATTGCCGTAATGCAGGACGCTGGGCGGCGTGTGAAACACCCGGCCAAGGCCATGGCCGCAAAAATCGCGGACGACCGAGAACCGGTTGCTTTCTACGTAGGACTGGATGATATGCCCGATATCGCCCAGGCTGGTTCCCGGTTTCACGATATCGATGGCCATCATCAGGGAATTGTAGGTGATATCGATAAGGCGTTGTGCCTTTATGCCGATTTTCCCGACTGGATACATGCGCGAAGAATCGCCGTGCCAGCCATCGACAATCGGCGTCACATCGATATTCACGACATCGCCTTCATGCAAAACCTTATCACCCGGAATACCGTGACAAACCACATGGTTCACCGAGGTACAGATCGACTTTGGAAAACCGCGATACCCCAGCGGTGCAGGCGTAGCGCCGTGGTCCAGTGTGAATTCGTGGCACAGGCGGTCCAAATGCTCTGTCGTAACGCCGGGGACTACGTGCTGGGTGATCATATCCAGGCACTCGGCGGCGAGCCGCCCGGCATTGCGCATGGCCTCAAATTCGTCTGGTCCATACAGGACGATTCCGGCGGGCGCGCTAACATCCACTTCGTTAAAGGAGGTAAAAGATTCGTTCATCATTTCCCAGTATGCAGCTTCCCCGTTTATACGGCGGGTGGGGCGTCAGGGTCCAGCAGGACCATTTAGGTTCTGTTAATTCGCGGTATGAATGTCCCGTTCAGTGTCTGTGTTTCGACCAGGGGCGGATTTCTAAAAATTCCGTCAGCCGCGCCCCCCGATAGAAGGCGATCTTCCACGCCGGACGGACCTGGATGCGTGCATACCAGCCAGCGACACGCGGATAATCCTTTTCCCACAACTCCGCGAACCCGAGATCGGCCATACGATCGATAAGGGGTGCAACGATCACATCCGCTAGGGAATACATATCCCCCAGTAGCCAAGGACCGTTTTGCAGCGCTTCGTCCATGCGCGCGGCCGTCTTGGTAATCTGGTCAAAGGATTCCTTGATATCCGTATCCGAAAACCCGTTGGGGCCCATACGCCGGAAAAAGGCCTTTCTTAAAGGTCGCACGTCCGCCTGCTGTTCAAGGAACTGAGCTTCGTCCAGGCCGTCGAACCGGGGTAGGAACGCCATGTTGAAGGATGGAAATCGCACCGCCGCGGTGGGCACTTCTTCAATATACCGCATCCAGTGCCGCATATGGGCGCGCTCGTGCGGGTCAGACGGCGTCAATGAAATATCGGTATATACCTCGTCAAGATATTCGCAGATCACGCTTGAATCGATCACCACATGGCCGTCATCTACCAGCGTCGGCACCACGCCGTTGGGATTGATTTCCAGGTAATCCGGTGCAAGCTGCTCCTTCATCGCCAGGTTGACCAGTTGGCTTTCGAATTCCAGCCCTTTTTCGGCAAGGCACAGCCGGACCTTCTGGCTGCAGGTCGAGTGGTGCGCGTGATAAAGTTCCAGCATTGCCGTTCTTTCCGCCGCTAGTTTTTAATTTCTAGACGACGGCTGACGGTGATGGCTTCTGGCGTCAGATTGCAGGCATAGCATAAGGATTCTACGCCTTTTGATCTGGCTTCCGCCGCAGCGTCGGCATACCCGGGGTCGATGTCACCGGCCAGCTGAAAATCGTCGCAGTCTGTGCGCTGACACAGATAGAACGTCACCGCCCTCGCGCCTTTGGCAACCATATTTGTCAGCTCTGCCTGGTGTTTGGCTGCCCGTGTCGACACGGAATCCGGAAATTCGGCGGTGCCGGGTGTCCGCATCAGGTGGACGTTCTTGATTTCCACATAGCAATCGGGCTTCCCATCGGCGGATAACAGGATGTCGATGCGGGAATTCTTGCCGTATTTCACCTCCCGCCGAAGATTTGTGTAGCCCGACAATTCCGGTATGCGTCCACCCTCGATCGCCTCGGCGACGATCTTGTTGGGGTGCGCGGTGTTGATGCCGACCAGCCCGTCCGCGACGCGGATCATCTCCCAAGTGAATTTCAGTTTCCGGTCGGGATTTCGGGCGGGAGACAGCCAGACCTCGGATTCCGGTTCCTGAACGCCGATCATGGCGCCGGTATTCGCGCAATGGGCAGTGACAGTTTCGCCGGTATCGAGAACCACATCCGCCATGAACCGCTTGTATCTTTTTACCAAGCGGCCGCGCAAAAGAGGGTCGGGAAACTGCATTCGGCTAGCCTATACACGGGGTGTCCCGCTTTCAACGCTGGCCCGCGTCGGGTATACAGGCGGACGAAAACCGGAAGAAAACATGGCAGATAAAGACACCGTCACCGCCTGTCTAATCCTGATCGGCAACGAAATTCTCTCGGGCAGGACGCAGGATAAGAATCTCAGCTTTCTAGCGACTGGCCTGAACGAGATCGGCATTCAGCTTCGCGAAGCGCGGGTCATTCCCGATATCCGTGAAAAAATCGTCGGTACCGTGAACGAATGCCGGGCGGAATTCGACTACGTCTTCACCACCGGCGGCATCGGCCCCACCCATGACGATATAACGTCGGAATGTGTGGCGGAGGCGTTCGGCGTCGGAATGTATCGCGATCCCGAGATCGTCGAACTGCTGAATTCGTATATGAAAGGCCGCGGCCGATCAGAAATGAACGAAGCACGCATGCGGATGGCGACCTTCCCGGAAGGAGCGGAGCTGATCAAGAACGAAATCAGTGCGGCGCCGGGATATAAAATCGGCAACGTGTTCGTCATGGCGGGAGTGCCCCGCATCATGCAGGCAATGTTCGAGGATTCAAAAATTCACCTGAAAGGCGGAAAAACCGTCCAGGCGCGAGGTTTGGCTGTCGATCTGCCCGAAGGCACTATCGCCGATCCGCTGGCCTTGGTGCAGCAGCGGTTCAAGGAAGTCGATATCGGTTCCTATCCGCAGATGCGGGAGGTCGGTTTCCGTGTATCCGTGGTGGCGCGCGGCACCGACCCTGATCGGCTCGATGAGGTGATTGTCGAACTGATGCAGTCCTTGCGCGATCTAGGTGGCCATCCAGTCGAGGAAGACCTCGATACCGCGCAATCTCAGTCCCACGTGGACGATTAGGGTGATGGATCACAGTCCCGCACTTCTCGGCGCGCTGCTAGGTGCGGGTTTGCTGCTGATCGTTATGGGTTTTCGGACCCTGACCAACCAGAAATTGGCAGAAGCCGCACGAAAACGGGGCTTCTGGCCATTAAATGCCGGTTTAATTCTTGCGGCGATTTCTATGTATATGTTCGCCGCGGCGGGATAGCTTGCTATTAACTAATTTTTATCCGGAAATGTGCGGTTTACCCCTAAAATTCTGCAAATCTTCATAGCGAAGCCGGCTTTCAACCTTGCCGCCATCTAGCCTCTCCAGCGTGAAGGGGCGGTTCTGGAAATCTTCCCCCGCTAGATGGACAATACCCAGGGTCTGATGTGGGGCGTTGGGCTCAACCAGGTTACCGGTTGCTGAATTCAATTTTGGGGTCGCCAGCGCGCAGAACCAGTTGCAGGTGGCCGGCAGAAACGTTGACGGCGCATTTTGACCGAACACAATATAATTCATTGCGGTTTGTTCAATCAGCTTGAAGTGAAGATGGGGCCAACCCTGCCGAGGAAGAATGCTCCGCCGCGCAAGAGCAGACCGAATGGCGCCGGCCCACATCTCCCAATGGGGCGCATCAGCCGTCAGGGCGAACGCGCCGCAATTCAGGATCGGGTTTCTCCCCAGGCGATCCGCTGTGTGCCATCCATAGGACCATTTGAAACTGCGGTAATGCTGGGTGCGGCGATAGGGGCGGGGGCGTTTGTAGTTGGTGTTATACGACCGGTCGATCTGCGGCGTGATGGCAAGCTGGTTCGATTTTGCCGCATTCAAATACCATTCGACAGCGGCCCAGTTCTGAACCCAGGCATCGGAGTCGATGTGAAGATAGATTTCATGACCGGGGAAATATTTGGGCAGAAACGGCCGGGCGAGCAGCGATCGAAAATGGGGCGGTGCGTTCATCGACCGGGGAACATCGAAATCCCAACCGGGTTGGACCACGGTACAGCCCTGATCTGCCAACTGTTGTCGTTGCGTTTCCTCCAGCCCCACATCCAGTATAGAAACGGCAAAATTCCGACCTTCCGGCTTGTCCCGAACAGATGAAACAAGCCCTTGCAACAGATCGAAATAACCTGCATCGGCGGCCGATACTATGGTAGCGGTCATTGCCGCCGGATCCGTGTGGCTTGCCGGTGGGTCAGTTGCCCTCAACCACGATCATATTAAAATCGGCTGCACCGATCCGCTTCTCCTTGGCCGCCTGGTATTCCGGTGAATTGTACATGGCTTTGGCCTGTTCGACGCTATCGAATTTTACAACCACTATGCGGTGCGGTTCCCAGTTGCCTTCCAGAATTTCCGCCGCACCGCCCCGTGTCAGGAACTTGCCGCCGTATTTTTTGATCGCATCCGGCGCTAGTTTTCCATATTCGCCATAGGCGTCTTTATCGAAAACCTCGGCATTTGTGATTATGTAACCCGGCATGTTGCCTCTCCCTGAATTTATCCAAGCTCAGAATACAAGCCGGTGGATTCAGGACAAGCGGTGAGACGGGTGTTTCCAAGCTTTATTCGTCCGCCGATGTTCATCCAAGAAATCGAGGAGGGCGTCCAAGTGGGGGGAATAATGTCACCTTCGAGACGGTTATCGAGCATGTGCTGGAAAACATACGGATTGCTCCCCGTCCGAGGTAAGCGTAACAATTTCGCTGCCCAATATCGACGACATGGCTGTTCTTAAAATCAGGGACGAAGGGCCCGACGTCTCGGCATCGGCCTGTGGATTGCCCGCCGTAACCTTGAAGCGATATTTGATAACTCACATGTCGAAATTATTTCTGATGCCAGGCTGGAGATAACGCTACAAATACCGCTTGCCGTCTGAACTACTCCCAATGGTATGAAGGGTCAGCGAAAAAGTGGACCATTTCCTGCGATGTCTCCTCCGTGGCTTTGGCGTTTCTTATTCGCTATCTTTTCGACGACTCGGTTTTGTCGCCGCACAGACGACAGACCGAAATATCGGGAGTTGACCCAATGGCAGAAACAGCGACCAAACCGGCCCGAAAATCCGCACGTGCGAAGAGTGCAGTGCGCCCACCCCAGAAATTCGGGTACAAAAAACCAGATGGGTTGGAAACGGGAAAATCCATCGTTTCCCTGTGCCAGACAGACATCATCCGAGGCGCGGTTCAGGTTCTGAAAGAGGGCGGCGACAACAATCTGCACTCGCACACCGGCATGGACGGGTTCTGGATGGTACTGAAAGGCCGCGTCCGTTTTTACGGTCCTGGCGACGAGGTTCTGGGCGAATTCGGCCAGCACGAAGGCATCGTGATGCCGCGGAACGCCCAGTACTGGTTTGAAAGCTGCGGCGACCACGACTTGGAACTCCTCCAAGTCGTTGCCTTCGACCGGGAGGTGAAAAACGAACGGGTGGATGTCAATGAACAAAAATTCGATATCGACAAGACCGTTCGCTTCGATGGCCGGGTGCCCGACTGACTGCCCTGATTTCCGGCGTGGAAATATTGCCGCCGTCATGACAATCCGGCCTCCAATCTCCCTATGTGTTCGCCTTTCTGACTAGCGGAAAATCCAGCTAAATCGCCGGTGAGACCATTTATGTGGAAGGCGGCCGGCTGAGTCTGAACTACACATGCTCATCGGAAAGGAGCGCTGTCATGTCGGATCCTGAACTGCACAGTTTACCGTTCTATAACGAAGCACAGGTCGCCAGCGTGCTGGAATGGCATACACTGATCGATACTATCGAAATGGCGATGACCTCCCTGTCTGCCGGTCAGGTCGAACAGCCGGTGCGCCAGATGGTGCCGGTGCCGGGACATGACGCAATCATCGCGGCCATGCCGGCCGTCGGCGATGCCATGGCGGTAAAGGTGGTTACCCTGTTTCACCAAAACGCGGGCACCGGTATCCCCACTCATCAGGCTGTGATCATGGTTTTCGATCGGGATAACGGCACACCGCTCTGCGTGATGGATGGGCGGCTGATTACCGAAATGCGGACGGCTGCCGGCTCTGCCGCCGCAGCGCGGAAGCTTTCCCGGTCCGATGCTTCTATCCTCACCATCATGGGCAGCGGCTATCAGGCCCGCGCTCATGCCGAGGCGATGCGGGCCGTGAGGCCCATTGAGGAAATCCGGTTGTGGAGCCGGACGGAGGCCAATGCCCGCAGCGCCGCCGAAGAGATCCGCGCAACGTATATTGCCGATCCTGAACAGGCGGTGCGCGGCGCGGACATCGTGGCGTGTACGACCTCCGCCAAGTCTCCGATCCTGAGCGGCGGATGGCTGAAAAAAGGTGCCTTCGTCGCATCGGTCGGATGGAACGGCCACGACGGCCGCGAACTGGACGATGCGGTGATGGCCAATACGGTCGTCGTCGAATCGGTCAGCGCGGCCAGGGACCAGGCAGGGGACGTGCGCGGATCTGGCTGCAAGATTTTCGCGGAAGTCGGTGAGATTTTTGCCGGTTCAAAGGTCGCGCCGGACGGCGCCACCATTATCTACGATTCAGTGGGTGTAGCCATACAGGACGTGGTCGCCGCGCAGCTTGCTTACGATCTGTTGACCGCGTAACAGCAAGCAAAGGCGAGAAAACCCTGCCCTGACTATCTACTTGTCTTCACGTGTATCCGGAAGCCAGCCGGGGCCGGCCAGCATCGGTTCCAGATCACCTTCGTAATCCGGCGCATTTTCAACCTGTTCCAGCCAGTTCAGACCCATTGCCTTGAAGATGCGGTTGGTGATCACGATCAGTCGCGCTTCGTTCTCCGGATCGGTGTTGAAATGCTGCTGGGTGCAATAGGCAGGCACAAAGATGAAATCGCCCCGTTCCCATTCGAACTTTCGCGGCTCTTCCTTCCAAGACCAGTGAAACTCGACGTCCACGTCGTATTCGACGTCCCAGTGTAGGTCGTACCCCCGTCCTTCGGCGACGAACAGGATCTGTTCGGCCAGAATTCGGCGCTTGCCGGTGTGGCTACCCGGTTTGATGAACTGCATATAGGCTTCGACGCAGTTCTCCGTCGTGTTCTGTTTTTCGTGCACTAGGTGCTTGATCAGCCCGTCCGGCGAGTTCTCAAACGGCATGTCCGCCGGTTTCACCACCGACAGGCGGTTCCGGTACGTTTTCCGGAAATCAGCGGATTCTTGCAGTTCTTCCTTATACCAGTCCCGGTTTTCGTCGGCACCCATATGGGCACGGTCTTTTTCATGTGTCTTCGTCATCTGTTTGTCTTCCTAACTTGAGTCCCTCAATCGCCATTCCCGCGATAGCGGGGTTTTGCCGACATTGGGCTCCTCCTTGTTCCCAGATTCCTGACTGCGCGGGGGATGAGTTTGCCTTTTATAGGTCTGTCGGCGGTTCCCAGTGTTCCCAGCCCGGCGCCGGTTCTTTCGGGGGGTACTGGGCGACTTTCTGGAAAAGCATATGCATGAACAGGAACAGCGGTTTCGCTTTCATTACCAGCGAGACAAGATCTTCTTCATCAGACGCGTTGAAATGCTGATGGACACAGCCGTTTTCGACGATGATCACGTCGCCGGCTTCGTAATCGATGCGTTTACCGTCATGAATGTCATAGCCTTTACCGGAGATGATGTAGAACAGCGCCGAATTCATATGCCCATGGCGCTGCCCGGTACCGCCGGGCGCAATGCACGAAATGTGTGTTTCGATGGACTGGGCAATATCGGTTCGTTGCGGATTGATGATCGGCTTGTTGAAAAGCTGCGGCCCGCCCTTCCATTGCCAGTCCCGGGATTTGTAGACCCGGGGCTGATCCATCAGCCCCTGCTGCAGTTCGCCATATGTTCCTTCGAGGGCGCGAACGAAGGTGCGTTTCTTCTGCCAGCGTTCCCAGACGACCTCTTTTGGCTGATTATGGCCCGGTCCGGCGTCGGCTTCTTTTATCTCGGCGTGGCCGAAGTTATCGGGGGTTTCTCCCATGCGAAGAATCTCCTCTTTTTTTGGGTGGCCAAAGCATAAAACTGCGATGCTTAGACGTCAAAGTATCGCCGGTAATCGCAGTGCTAAAGGTCGTCTGGCGGCGCCCAGTGTTCCCAGCCCGGCGCCGGTTCTTTCGGGGGGTACTGGGCGACTTTCTGGAAAAGCATATGCATGAACAGGAACAGCGGTTTCGCTTTCATTACCAGCGAGACAAGATCTTCTTCATCAGACGCGTTGAAATGCTGATGGACACAGCCGTTTTCGACGATGATCACGTCGCCGGCTTCGTAATCGATGCGTTTACCGTCATGAATGTCATAGCCTTTACCGGAGATGATGTAGAACAGCGCCGAATTCATATGCCCATGGCGCTGCCCGGTACCGCCGGGCGCAATGCACGAAATGTGTGTTTCGATGGACTGGGCAATATCGGTTCGTTGCGGATTGATGATCGGCTTGTTGAAAAGCTGCGGCCCGCCCTTCCATTGCCAGTCCCGGGATTTGTAGACCCGGGGCTGATCCATCAGCCCCTGCTGCAGTTCGCCATATGTTCCTTCGAGGGCGCGAACGAAGGTGCGTTTCTTCTGCCAGCGTTCCCAGACGACCTCTTTTGGCTGATTATGGCCCGGTCCGGCGTCGGCTTCTTTTATCTCGGCGTGGCCGACATTGTCCGGCTTTTCTGCCATGCGGAATTTCCTCTTTCAAAGCAGGCAAAGCATAGAATTCCGCCGCACAGGGGTCAAAGAATCGACTCAATCCATTCCATTAAGGCACTTCGGTCTGCGTCAGCCAGTCGGTGGGAATTTCCCTCCCGGCGACCGCTGCTTGCGCCTTTTTCAGTAGGATCGACCCCACCGCTGCGAACTGATATCCCAACCCAAGTATGTTCAAAAAGCATGTGATCTGATCGTCTGAGGTGCGGACTTCTGCCCGGCCGGAGACGACATCGGCGAGCGTCGGCATATCGTCCAGGCCGATGTTTTTTGCCAGTAAATCCACATCCAGTCCTCTGGTGTTCGGCAGGGAAGCGCCGTCGCCGAATTCCAGGGTCGGACGGCCATGGGGCACGTGACAGACCGCTACGTCGCATTTGTTGATAACCTCGGCGCTTATCTCCGGCGATTTGATGGAACTGACATGCATGCCGGGTTCCAGCCAAGCCTCGCGCGCCACATGTTCTATCGAATTTGTCGCCAGCAGCACAATATCGGCTTCTTTCACCGCTTCTTCTGCTGTTTCGCAGGGTCGGATCTGGGTGCCCAGCTTTTCGGACCATTCCATGGCAAATCGGTCGCGGTTTTCCTTGCGGGTGGAATAGACGCGGTAGTCGGCGATTTTCCGCACCGTATCGATGGCGCGAAGCTGTGCTTGGGCCTGCCAGCCGGTGCCGATCAGTGCGACCGATCGCGCGCCGTTCTTCGCCATGTATTTGGCCGCCAGCGCAGTGGTGCCGGCGACGCGCATGGGCTGAACCTCACCGTCCGGGAAGATGGCAAGTGGCTCGCCGGTGCCGGTCGAGAACAGCAGGACGAGGCCGGTATACCGCTCGCCCGGTGCGGCCGGCACTTTCACCCGGCGGATGTTCTCGCCCACCTTCGGATGGGTGATGATATCCGAATTGATGCGGATCGCGCTTACCCCCAGAGACGGGGCGACGCCGTCCATGGATTTCAGTGAATAGATCGCACCGGGCGCGGTGTCGGATTTGACGATGGTGTCGCTACGCCTTCTCAGCGCGCCGCGTCCTTCCGCCAGTTCCTTGTAAGCGAATTCGAGAACGTCAATCACGTCCTCGATGGTAATCAGGTCACGTACGTCCTGATTATTGAGGATCAGCGTCATACCGGCCTCTCTGCTGCCGCGCCACGGCCTGCCGTCCATCCGGAAATCAGGCATTCCGCGATATTTCCGCCGGCGAGATACAGATGCCCGAAACAGCTTCCCATTTCGCCTGCCGCGTACAGTCGCAGAATGGGATCCCCGTGGACATCGATGATCCGTTGTTTGCCGTCATGCTTCGGCCCGCCCTGGGTGTTAGATACGATGGGCCAGATTTCCCCTGCATAGAACGGCGGCGAAGCGATGGGCACCATCGATCCCGGCGGGCGGCCAAGCTCATCGTCATTGCGCGCCCCGGTCATTGTATTCCAGCGTTCGATGGTCTGTTTCAAGGTTTTCGCTGGCATACCGGTGATGTCCGCAAGTTCCTCCAATGTATCCGCCCGTTTCAAGATGCCCATCTCAACCTCTTTCAGATTGTCGACGGACCATTCCATTTGAACGTCGCGGTCGTTATAGGCGGGATTGCCGAGGGGGTAGAGCTTACGCCCTTCCTCGTCGCAGATCAGCCAGGCGGGAATATTGCGGAACTTCTGGGTGACGGTGTCCAGGTCTTCAAACGGGCGCGCGCCGGTGTCCTGCAGATAGGGCGGTTGTTCGTTCATGAAGCGCTTACCGTCGCGGTTAACGAGAATCCAGGCAACCGGCACGTCAACCATATCGGCGCCAATCATGTCAGCCTCCGTGTTGCCTGGCACCCAGTCCGGGAACCGTTTGACGCGAATGCCATACGGATAGGCGGGGTCGGGGTGTCGAAAGCCGTATGAGCCGTGGAAGTGCCACATGTGCCACAGATCGGCGCCGACCTCCTGGGCCATGCGAATGCCGTCGCCGGTGTTGTAGCGGTTGGCGGCGGTCAACACCGGCATTAGTTGCCAGTATTCCTGCTTCATGCCTTCGTTGGCTTCGAACCCACCGGACGACAGCACAACGCCCTGGCGGGCCTCGAAATAGCGTAACCCGTTGGGGGTTTGCGCAACCAAGCCGCGCACTTCCCGGTCTGTTGTATAGATCAGCCGTTTGGCGGGTGTCGCGAGCCGTACATCGACGCCGAGTTCGTCCAACTTCAATTGCAAAATGCGAAACAGATACGGCCCGCCGACGCGGCCCTTCACATGGGGAAAGAAAGCCTGCGGATCGAAATTCGGAATTGAGTCCACATGGCAGTAATAAAATGTCTCGCGGTGCGTAAAGGGGTAGTTGCCGCCCCGGGGGCGTGTCGTGATCTCTGCGCCGGTGCTGTCGGCCAATTCCCTCAGAAACCCTTCCGCTTCGGCCATGCCGTTCGAAAGTGTACGTATCACGTCGTCAGGAATACGGCCGGCGTTGGTTTCCTTCAGATAGGCGAAGGCCTCGTCCGGATTGGTGGAACAGCAGATTGCCCCCTGGGAGCAGATGGAGATGCCGCCAGGGTCGGGCGCCTTTTCCAGCACCAGCACTTTCGCACCGGCCCGTGCCGCCTCAATGGCCGCTACCGCACCGGCAAACCCGTATCCGACGACGATGACGTCGAAGGTCTCGTCGAACTCCGTCATGGCCGTTTGGCGATACCGCCTTCACCGGACCAGTCCGGTGGGTTGGTTGCCTTGATGGTCCGGCCGTCCTTGACCAGCTCCTTGATCAGGCCTGCCAGAGGGAACGCCTTATTCTCGGCATCCATCAGCTTTTCCATCATCTGCATATCTTTCAGCGCCCAAGTGAAGGTCATTCGGTCCCAGTCGCGCAGCGCCGCGCTATCGCCTGAACTCATCATCAGGGCGTTGCGCAATTTAGGCAGATTGATGCCGGTGGCCTCTGCTAGGCGGCCTGCCTCTATTAGTGCACAGCCGTTAACCCACAGCAGGTAATTGTTCATCATCTTGGCGACCTGGCCGTGGCCGACCTCGCCCATGTGTTCGATGTCCGAACAAAACGTCTCGAAGATCGGTCGCGAACGTTCCACAACCTCTTCGGTGCCCCCCACCAGGGCAAGCAGGGTGCCTTCGTCCGCCGCCCAGCGGCCGCGCGCGATCGGTGCGTCAAGGAAACCGATGCCCTGTTCGCCGCAAATCCGCGCTAGATCCTGAACGCCGCCCACCGAGGCGGTTGAACAGACGGCAATCGCGCCGTCGGACGCCATGCCCGACAGCACACCATCTTCACCGGTCAGACAGGCATAGACTTCCGGCTCGAAGCCGACGCCGATAATGACGTAGTCGCAATTTTCGCCGATTTCCTTCGGGCTACCTGCCGCTTTACAGCCAGCGTCCACGGCCAGAGCGAGCTGCTGGTCATTGATATCGTATGCCGCAACCTCAAAGCCATGTTTCTTCAGGTGTTTGAGCATGGCGAGCCCCATCCGGCCCGGTCCGACGATGCCGACACGATCCTTTGCCATTGTTTCCTCCTGATATTGTTGTTGGCGGGGTCAGGCCCCGTATTTTTCCTTTGCCGCGGCTTCAGACACATATCCTTCCGCGATATCGCGGGCGAGACTATCCAGATCGCGGGAAGCCGGGGCGCCGAAGCCGCCACCACCCGCAGTTTCAAGATAGAATACCTGTCCCGCCTGGATTTCGAATTTTCCGGCGGACGGTGTCAGTTCTTCCTCTGGCGTGCCTGCTCGGATGACAAAGGCGCTTGCCCGTCCGTCATCACCGCCTTTAGCGCCGGGGGGTGGGTATTTGTACCGGTCGTAGCGGCGGACCACCGTGCAATCCTGCATAACTTCGTAACGGCGCCGAAAGCCGATACCGCCCCGGTACTCCCCGGCACCCCCCGAGTCCTGCACCATGGCGAATTCGGTAATACGGCATGGATATTCGCTTTCGATAATCTCCACCGGCGTGACGTGCAGGTTGGACAGGTGGGTCGCCGTGGCATTGCAACCGTCATTGCCGTGCCCGCCGCCATAGGCAGAACCCAGGATCTCATATTGCAGCGTGTTGTGACCGGGTTTTCCACCCTGGTGCCAGTTGATCGATAACGACCCGGATGAGCCCGACCCCGCGATCCCGCGAGATGGGTTAAACGTGGCCAGCGCTTCCAGGATAACGTCTGTCAGGCGTAAATTGGCTTTCTGGTATGACGACACCGGGGCAGGGGATTCCGCATTAGTGATCGTGCGCGGCGCGTACACGAACTTAACCACGTCGCGCATGCCATCATTGAACTGCATGGTCGGTCCCAGGCACCCGATCAGCGAATAGAACACACATGCCTCGACCATCGACGGGCGCAGGTTCACGGGTCCCTTTGCCTGCGCCTGCGAATTCGAAAAATCGAAGGTAATATCCTTGCCCCTTTTTGTGATGGTGACGGCGAAGTAAACGCCCTTGTCCATCTCCACCCCGTCATCGTCCATATAACCGTCGGCCGATGCTTCACCATCGGGCAGGGCGGCGATGGCCGCCTGCATTTCTTCCGCGGCGCTGTTCAGAATAGCGGCAAAGGCATCCATCACTGTCTCTATACCGAACCGGTCGCAATGGTCCCGCATCCGGGTCACGCCCATCGCGGTTGCCGCGATCTGGGCGCGCACATCGCCCCGCACCAGTTCGGGCTGGCGGCTATTAGTCAGGATCAGCCGTTCCAAATCTTCGTCATAATCCCCTGCGACGGTGATTTTGACCGGCGGTAGCACCAGCCCTTCGTGATAAATTTCCGTCGAATTGGCGGAGGTCGACCCCGGATTCATCCCGCCGATATCGGCCTTGTGGGCACAACTGCCCGAAAACCCTACCAACTGGCCGTCTGCGAAGATCGGCGCGACGAATGCCATGTCGGATACATGCGGAACGCCTGCTTCGTATGGGTGATTGGAGACGATGACATCCCCGTCTTCGAGCCCGTCTTCCCCGTATAATTCCAGCGTCCGGTCGACGAAGTGTTTGTAGAATGGTGCATGAAAGAACATCGGTGGCGGGACGATCAGCCGTCCGCCCTTGTCCAAGATCACGCAGGAAAAATCCCGGCTTTCGCGGATGATGGTGGAATAACCTGACCGGTAGAAATGATAGTGCATCTCATCGACCAGGCTGGCGACCTTGTTCTTGAGAATCTGAACAGTGATCGGATCGAGTGCCATGATCAGACCTCCCGCGTCAGGATCAGGTTCATGAACCCGTCGACATGGGCCTTCCACCCGTAGGGGACGACGATAGTGCTGTCCAATTGTTCGACAATTGACGGGCCTTGCAGGACCGACCCGGCTGGCAGGCCATTGCGGTCCCAGATCACCGTTTTGACAGACGTGGTTGACGTGAACCAGACATCGCGCGTGCCTTTACGTGCTTCATCCGGTGCGGGCGTTTCCGTCACATTGGACTCTGCAACGGGTTCGTATTTCGGCACCTCAACGCGGGCACGTACACGGTAACTGACGACCTCGACTGGCTTTTCTTCTGCTGCGTGCCCGTGAATGCGGGCGTGGATGCCGTCGAACCGTTTCCGGGCCTCTACAAGGGCGGCATCGTCCAGACCGCCGGCGGCGCCGATACCGTCCAGCGGCACGCGCAGCTCGTATCCTTGGCCAGTGTAACGCATGTCTAGTTCTCGGGCGAAAACCGCCGCCGCAGGATCCATGCCTTCGCTATCCAGTTCAAACCGGCCACGGTCTTCCAGCTCGCGGAAGATGGTTTCCGCATGGTCTGGCGGTACCTGATCCAGCGGCCGCAGTTCGGACCGGATGTAATCGTGAACCACATCAGTGCATAGCAATCCCAGCGCCGAGAACGCGCCGGGGCGCGGCGGCACCAGGATCCGGGTCATAGCGAGTTCTTCAGCCACTGGAGCCGCATGCACCGCGCCTGCCCCGCCGAAGGGCAGCAGCGTGAATTCCTGAGGGTCGACGCCACGCTTCGCGCCAAAAATCCGCACTTCGTCCGCCATGCGCATATCGACGATGCGGCGAATCCCGGCGGCGGCTTCCAGCGCTGTCATGCTGAGCGCCTTGCCGACCTTTTCTTCCAGTGCTTTCAGCGACGCGTCGACGTCCAGTGATTGAGCGCCACCCAGGAAATAGTCCGGGTTCAGGAACCCGCAGGCGATGTCGGCGTCGGTGACGGTCGGATTTTCGCCGCCCTTGCCGTAACAGACTGGGCCGGGATCCGCCCCCGCGCTTTGGGGGCCTACTGCGAGCAATCCGCCACCATCCACCCAGGCGATGGACCCGCCGCCCGCGGAAATGGTGGTGAGATCGAGCGCCGGCACATCCAGCCGCCGCCGCGCAACTTCACCCTCGGTCACTTCCAGCGGTGTACCCCCTTCGATGAAGGCGATGTCGCAGGAGGTACCGCCCATATCCAGAGTGACAAGGCCTTTCTTAGCATCCTCAGCAGCCAGATAGGCCGCCGCCTGCGCACCTGCTGCCGGGCCCGAGAACAGGGTGTGCACGGTTTTGCCGCCGGCCACGGCGGCCTTGAATGGCATCACCCCGCCGTTGGATTGCATCAGGAACCGTTGCTGTGTTTTCACGCTTCCCTCGTCCAGACCGTCGGATAGATCGCCGATATAGTGGACGAGCACGGGTTCCAGATAGGCATTCAGAAGCGTCGTCGACATGCGCGGCCACTCTCGTATACGTGGCAGAACGTCCGACGATAGTGACACATGCGCCTCCGGCCATTCCTCCAGGATGAGGTCGCGGGTACGTTGTTCGTGGGACGGGTTCATGTAGGAAAACAGATAGACCACGGCGATGGAGCTGACGCCCTTTTCCTTCAGCACTCTTGCGCCTGCGCGCACCGCGTCTTCGTCTAGCGGTTCCAGCTCCTTGCCTTCGTAATCGAACCGACCGGCGGCTTCGAACGTCACGCTTTGCGGCGCCAGATGCGGTGGGCGCTGGAAGAAGTAGTCGAACGGATTCCCGTCGCGGGCCTGCTGTTGGATTTCTTGGATCGCACGGTAACCCTTGGTGATCATCATTCCCACATTCGCGCCGCGCATTTCCAGCAACGCGTTGGTGGTGATGGTCGTGCCATGGGCGAAGAACTCAATGGCGTCGGGCTGTTTGCCCTGCGCGATGAACCTGTTCACGCCGTCCAGTACCCCCAGCGCCGGATTGGCGGGGGTGGACGAGACCTTTTCTATTTCGATGGACCCGTCGGAGACGTTCAGCAGAACAAGATCGGTATGGGTCCCCCCGACATCGACGCCGAGGCGGAAGGGACCGCTCATTTACCGTCCTTGCGTTTCGCCGGGCTGGCAAAGGACGCCATCGCCATGGTACCGCCATCGACAAACAGATTGGCGCCCGCGATGAACGACGCGTCGTCGGAAGCGAGGAAGAGCACGGCCTTCGCCTGTTCGTCTGGTTCGCCCGGACGTCCGACCAGGTTATTAACTTTGCGGTTACGGTCGAAAATTTCCTGGCCCACGGGGGAACCTGTCATGTTCGGTGATACCTGGTTGACAATGATGCCATAAGGGGCGAGCTGCACCGCTAGGGATTGCGTCAGATTGAACACGCCGCCCTTGGCCGCTGTGTAGGCTAGCGCCGTCGGACGCCCCTTAAAACCGGAAGTTGAACCGATGTTGATAACCTTGCCGCCGCGGTCGTTATCAACCATCCAGTTGGCGACCTGCTTAGTGACATAGAACGGCGACGAGAGGGTGATATCGATGGTCTTGCGCCATTCGTCCTCGCTCAGCTCGAAGATGTCCTTGTTATCAGAAATAGCGACATTGTTGACCAGAATATCGATGGCGCCGAACGCATCGGCCGTGGTTGCGACCATCTTCGTGATGTCTTCCGTGTCTGATACATCGCAGACCACGGCGACGGCTTCGCCGCCCTCATCCTTGATCCGGTCAGCCACAGCGTCGGCGCGGCCTTCGTCCATGTCGACCACCGCGACCTTCGCGCCTTCCTGCGCAAACAGAACCGCAATTTCCTCGCCGATGTTCCGGCCCGCACCGGTCACGATAGCTGCTTTGCCTGCGAGCTTCATTAACGTTTCCTCCCTGTTTTCCCGCTTTCGGGATTGATTTATAAGTCCCCAATAAACTTAGAATTCGAAGGAAAATCAAGAATGGGCGAATTCGACGTCGGACAAGCGATTCCCCGCACCGAAGACCCACGATTGCTTACCGGGGGCGGCCGTTATTCGGACGATTACACTCTGCCGTACCAGTTGCGCGCCTATGTACTGCGGTCGCCCCATGCGCATGCGGATATCAAATCCATCGATGCGTCTGCAGCGGTGACTATGGCGGGCGTGCAAGCGATCCTGACGGCGGAGGATTATCGCGCCGACGAGTTGGGCGATCTGCAATGCGGGTCGCGTTGGAATGAAAACCAGTACCAGCCGCCAAACCCGCCGTTGGCGCTGGGGCGTGTCCGTCATGTGGGAGAGGGCGTGGTGCTGGTCGTTGCGGAGACGATCAACCAGGCCAGGGACGCGGCGGAAGCCATCTTTGTCGATTACGACGTACTGCCCGCTAATACGGTGACAGCGCGGGCCATGGACGACGATACGCCGGCCGTCTGGGAAGACCGTTCGAATAACGAATGCTTCTACGAACAGCGCGGCTATCCGGAAGAAACCAAGGCTGCTTTCGAAAAGGCGGATGTTGTTGTCGAGCGGGTGTTCAACATCACTCGGACCATCACCAATACCATCGAACCGCGTGCCTATCTGGGCGACTACAACCCGATGGACCAGCGACACACACTGTATACCGGCTGCCACTATCCCCACAAAATCCGGGAACAGATGGCAACGGAGGTGTTTCACGTAGCTGAGCAGGATGTACGCGTGATCGCTGGCGATGTCGGTGGGAGCTTTGGCCTGCGCGGTAGCGTCTATCCCGAACAGGTGCTGGTGATGTGGGCGTCGAAATGCCTCGGGCGGCCGGTCAAATGGACCGCCGAACGGTCCGAAGCGCATCTGGCAGATTATCAGGGCCGCGATAA
>CAJWUK010000040.1 GCA_913047365.1 uncultured Alphaproteobacteria bacterium
TCTATCATATCGCGGACGACCGGCAGAACCGGGACGACACGCTGCTTATCGCCTTTGCCGGTTACTGTCATTGCGTCCCCTGTAGGCGCGCCTCCCTGATTCATGCTCAACGCTTCGTCGATGCGCAGCCCGCACCCGTATAGCAGCGTCAGGACCGCAACATCCCGTGCTCCGATCCAAGGTTTCGTTGCGGTTTCCAGGGTTCGGCGCAGTAAGGCCACGGCGTCTTCGGCGAGCAGCGGCTTCGGCACCGATTTCGGCGGTTTGGGTGCTTTGACGGCCGCAAGCGCTTGATTATGGACGAGACCCGTTCGATCGAGAAACCGGAAAAGATTTCGCAGCGCCGACATGGCACGTGCGATCGACGTTCGCGAAAGCCCATCATTCAGCCGGGCCGCTAGCCACGACCGGAAGTCCGCGGGCGACAATGCCTGCAATATCGCTAGATCGGGCAGATCCCCCTTATGATCTGCCATGAAATCAAGAAAGGCCGCGATGTCGCGGCAATATCCGACAACCGTGTGTTCGGATGTCCGCCGTTCTGAAATCAGCCATCTGCGCCAGTTGTCCAGCGCCGTTTGAAGATCGGGCTGCGCCCGAAACGCCACTAGCTTTTGGGCCCCAGGCACTGTTTCATCCGTTCTTCAAGTACATCGGCGAGAAACGTGATCAACTCCGTTCCCTGCTGCCGGTCGAACCCGTCGTCGCGTCCGGATCCCAGAGCAAGCAGCATGGCCGGCGAATTTTTACCGGTTCGAAGCCGCAGGTAAGCCACCGATTTCACCCGCTCCGCCTCGCCACCGAAAACAATTGCCTCGCCCGGCGTATTGCCCTGAAGCAGCACGCGTCTTTTTGGGCCCATCAGATTAGCAATTCCGCCGGTGCCGATGATGTTTGCGCCGGCGAGGGCCAGCGCGCCGGGTTCCTCGATGCACAGCACCGCCGCTTCGACATCCAGAATGCCAGGCAGTATGGTTCGGATCGCGCTGTTAAGCGCGTGGATATCCGATGCGCCGACGACGGCAAGAACCGACTGGTGAACCTTGGACTGTCCCGCCGCGTTTCCTTCGACAGCCGACATAAGCTGTTTTTCCCGACGGCGCAGATCGGATACATCGTCTTTCATACGGTCCAGCATGAAGCGCTGCATGTCTACAATACGTTCGCCGCGCTTGAATTCCGGCGGCGTCAGAAAGGTCAGCACTTCCGGGTATTCATGAAGAAAATCCGGATGCCGGCGCAGCCAAGCAGAAACGGTTTCCGCGGACAGACTTTCTGGCGGCACCTTGGCGGCATCTTCCGGCCCCGACACGATCAGTTGCCCAGGATCGACTGGCCGGTTTCCGCCCAGTCCGCGAGAAACGCCTTCAGTCCGGCATCGGTCAACGGATGTTTGAATAGTTGCCAGAGCACACCGGGCGGTACGGTGCAGACATCGGCTCCGATTTTAGCAGCTTCGATGACGTGCTGCGGGCTGCGGATTGACGCCACCAGTACTTTGGTCTCGAAATCGGTATAATTGGAGTAGACGGTACATATCTCGTCGATCAACGCCATGCCGTCGCTGCTGATATCGTCCAGGCGGCCGACGAATGGTGAAATAAACGCCGCTCCCGCCTTGGCTGCCAAAATTGCCTGACCGGGAGAAAAGCACAATGTGACATTCACCTTGGTTCCCGCATCGGCCAATGTTTTGCAGGTTTTCAAGCCGTCCGGTGTCAACGGTACTTTCACGGCTACATTGTCGGCGATCTTGGCCAGTTTCCGGCCTTCTGCCAGCATCGTGTCATGGTCGGTGGCGGCGACTTCGGCGCTGACCGGACCATCGACGAGATCGCATATTTCCTTGATGACTTCGATAAAATCCCTGCCCGATTTGGCTATCAGGGAAGGGTTGGTGGTGACGCCGTCAACGAGGCCGGTCGCCGCGAGATTCCGGATCTCGTCAACATCGGCCGTGTCCACGAAAAACTGCATAACATTCCTTCAATGTAGGTTCGGTTTTCGCTTCGAACCGGTCTTTCCGGTTCAAATATGCCGCCAGCCAATTGGCCATCCCGAACGGCTGAGATAGAGTGTATCCGATGGACACCGGCCATACTACACGCGCCCCCACGGCTGAGGGCGCCGCCGTCAGCGTGCTTTTGCCGCTGCCGATTGTAGCGCCGTACGACTATCTAGTGCCGCCCGGGATGACGTTGGAGGAGGGGTCTTTCGTTCAGGTGCCGCTGGGCGCCCGGCTGGCAACGGGCGTTGTCTGGGGCCCGGGACAGGGAGACATCGATCCCGAAAAGTTGCGCGAAATCAGTGGGGTACTGGACCTGCCCCCGATGCCTGAAGACCTGCGGCGGTTTGTCGATTGGGTGGCGGGATATACCTTGGCGCGAAGAGGCGGCGTGCTGCGAATGGCCATGAGCGTGCCCCGTGCCCTCGACGCGCCGAAGACTGTTATCGAATATGGCATGGCGCCTGGGGTTGATGAAAAAAGCGAATCACTTCCCGGTGGTGCGCGGCTAACTGATGCAAGGCGGCGGGTTTTGGGGATGCTCGGTAGCGGGAGAACGAAAACCGCCGTAGACATTGCCAAAGCTGCCGGAACGTCTGCGTCCGTGGTTCGAGGGTTGGCCGATGCAGGGGCACTCCTTGCGGTTACCCGCACGGAAGATAGCTCGGTCCCGCAACCCGATCCGCATCGTTGCGGCCCGGATTTGTCAGATACCCAATCCGCCGCCGCGTGTGAATTGGTGAAGGCCGCAGACGAGGGCTATTCGGTGACGCTGCTCGATGGCGTCACGGGATCGGGTAAGACCGAGGTCTATTTCGAAGCCATTGCCGCGGTTCTTGGGGCCGGGCGGCAGGTGGCGGTGCTGTTGCCGGAGATCGCTTTGACGGCGGACTGGCTCGGCCGTTTCGAGATGCGCTTCGGCGTACCGCCGGTCGCCTGGCATTCCGATTTGCCTATGACGCTCCGCGCTCGGAACTGGCGCGCTGTCGTACGAGGTGACGCACGGCTGGTGGTCGGAGCGCGCTCGGCCCTGATGCTGCCCTATCACGATCTGGGATTGATCGTCGTGGACGAAGAACACGATCCCAGTTTCAAGCAGGAAGATGGTGTCATCTATAACGCACGCGACATGGCGGTGGTGCGCGGTCATATCAGCGACGTCCCTGTCGTTCTGGCATCGGCGACACCGTCGCTGGAATCTGTCAATAACGTCTGGCGTGGCCGCTATCGGCGGCTGTCATTGCCCGAGAGGTTCGCCCAGGCTTCTCTTCCGGAAATATCGCCCATTGATATGCGGGCCGAACAAATGGACAGCCAGTCCTGGATTTCGCCAACCCTGGAGGCGGCTACCCGGCAGGCGTTGTCGGCCGGTGAACAGGTCATGATGTTCCTGAACAGACGGGGCTATGCGCCGTTAACGCTGTGCCGGGCCTGCGGCCACCGCCTCGATTGCCCGCAATGTACCGCTTGGCTTGTCGAACACCGGCTGCAGGATCGGCTGCAATGCCATCATTGCGGTTATAGTGCTTCGTTGCCCAAGACCTGCCCGTCCTGCGATGCCGAAGACCGATTCACCGCCTGTGGGCCGGGAGTCGAGAGGCTGGCTGAAGAAGTGCGCCACAGGTTTCCTGACGTTCGGTTGGAAATCATGTCCAGTGATACCGTCTACCGAGCAACGGAAACGCAGGCCCTGGTCCGGAGAATGGCGGAACGGGAAATAGACATGCTGATCGGCACCCAGATCATGGCAAAGGGATTTCATTTCCCGCTGTTGACGTTGGTGGGCGTGATAGATGCCGATCTAGGGCTTTCGGGGGGTGATCTGCGGGCGGCGGAGCGGACCTACCAACTGCTGCATCAGGTCGCGGGCCGCGCCGGAAGGGAGGGACGGCAAGGCCGTGTGCTGCTGCAAACCTTCGAGCCTGAACATCCGGTTATGCAGGCGTTGACCGGCGGTGACAGGGACGGGTTCATGGAGGCGGAAGCCGCGTCCCGGCGGCAGCACAGCATGCCGCCCTATGGAAGGCTCGCCGCCGTGATTGTCTCCGGGAGGAATGAAGTGGCCGTGGACGAGACAGCGAACCAGTTGGGACGATCCGCCCCACGCTACGATGGAGTGACTGTTCTGGGGCCTGCACCGGCGCCGATTCCCGTGGTGCGCGGGCGCCATCGTCGCCGCCTTTTGGTTCGGGCGGCAAAGGATGTAAGCGTGCAGGAGGTGTTACGGCCCTGGGTCTTCGGGCATAAACCAAAAGGCGGAGTAAAAATCGCCGTTGATATCGATCCATACAGTTTTACGTAATGACGGTTCTTTCGCTTCGCTGAAAATTCCCTTCCTGCTAAGCCTTTCGCAGCGACGCTTTGACGCGAATTTCCGATTTCCGGCGGGTTGCAAGCCACATGCGCCTGTGTTACCTAACGCTGCCTTTCGGGGCTAGTGCAGGGCGAGTCAGAGAAAACCTCGTTTTGTATTTAAAAACAACGACTTAATTGTTTCAACGGGACGGGTCAGGGGTCTAGAACGTGCCCTCATCATCGTCAGCTAATTCGGGTGTTGCAGGCCGCTACGCGTCTGCGCTTTTCGAGCTTGCGGAAGAAAAGAAAAAACTGGATGGCGTCGCCGCCGATACGGCTACTATCCGGGAGCTTCTCTCCGAATCTGCCGATTTGCGCCGCCTAGTCGCCAGCCCGGTCATCGCTCGCGAAGACCAGGGTAAGGCAATCGCCGACGTGCTGGACAAAGCTGGTGTTTCGGCGATCACTCAGAACTTTGTCGGTGTGGTCGCGCGGAACCGGCGGCTGTTTGCACTGGATGACATGTGCACGGCTTTCCGCGATACCCTGGCCGAGCGGCGGGGCGAAATAACTGCAGAGGTGACGACGGCATCGCTCTTGTCCGACAGCCAACGCGACGCGCTGGAACAAGAATTGCGCACTGCAATGGGAACCAAGGTTGCGCTGGATGTGCAGGTTGACGAAACGCTGCTCGGCGGCATGGTCGTCAAGGTCGGTTCCCGGATGGTCGATTCTTCTCTGAAAACCAAACTTCAACGGCTTGAACTCTCATTGAAAGGGGCAGCGTGATGGATATCCGCGCCGCAGAAATCTCCTCGATTCTCAAAGACCAGATTGCAAATTTCGGTACAGAGGCCGAAGTCGCCGAAGTCGGCGAAGTGCTTTCGGTCGGTGACGGCATCGCCCGCGTCTACGGGCTTGACAGCGTCCAGGCGGGCGAGATGGTTGAATTCCCCGGCGGCATCAAGGGCATGGCTCTGAACCTCGAAACCGACAATGTCGGGGTCGTTATCTTCGGTTCCGACTCCGGCATTAAGGAAGGCGATACCGTCAAGCGGACGGGATCCATTGTGGACGTGCCCGTAGGCAAGGCCCTGCTGGGCCGCGTGGTCGACGCGCTGGGTGAGCCGATTGACGGCAAGGGCCCGATCGAGGCCGCCGAACGTCGCCGCGTCGACGTCAAAGCGCCGGGCATTATTCCCCGCCAGTCGGTCAGCGAGCCCATGCAGACCGGCCTGAAAGCGATCGACAGTCTGATTCCAGTGGGCCGCGGTCAGCGCGAACTGATCATTGGCGACCGCCAGACCGGCAAGACCGCAATTGCTGTCGACACAATCATCAATCAGAAAAAAGCCTTCGACGAAGGCGATACCGACAAGCAGCTTTTCTGCATCTATGTCGCGGTTGGCCAGAAACGGTCGACGGTGGCCCAGATCGTCAAGCAGCTCGAAGAAGTTGGTGCGATGGAATACACCATTGTCGTGGCGTCCACCGCATCCGAACCGGCCCCGCTGCAGTTTCTTGCGCCGTACGGCGGCTGCACGATGGGCGAATATTTCCGCGATAACGGCATGCACGCGCTGATCATTTACGATGATCTGTCGAAACAGGCTGTTGCCTATCGCCAGATGTCACTGCTGCTTCGCCGCCCGCCGGGACGCGAAGCCTATCCGGGCGACGTTTTCTACCTTCATTCCCGCCTGCTGGAACGCGCCGCCAAGATGAGCGACGAAAATGGCGGCGGTTCGCTGACCGCGTTGCCTGTGATCGAGACACAGGCCGGCGACGTGTCGGCCTATATCCCGACCAACGTGATTTCGATCACCGATGGTCAAATCTTCCTCGAAACGGAACTATTCTATTCGGGCATCCGTCCTGCCGTGAATGTCGGCTTGTCGGTCAGCCGTGTCGGCTCCGCCGCGCAGATCAAGGCGATGAAACAGGTTGCCGGCTCGATCAAGTTGGAACTGGCGCAGTATCGTGAAATGGCTGCGTTTGCGCAGTTCGCATCCGATCTGGATGCCGCCACGCAGAAACTGCTCGGCCGTGGCGAGCGTCTGACCGAACTGCTCAAGCAGGGTCAGTACTCGCCGATGCCCGTCGAAGAACAGGTCGTATCGATCTTTGCCGGTGTGAACGGTTATCTCGACGATATACCGGCGCGCGACGTGACCCGGTTCGAAAAGGGCTTCCTGGCCGAAGCCAGGGCCAAGCAGAGTGCTCTGCTCGATACCATCCGGACCGAGCAGGCGGTTTCCGACGAGACTGAAGCGAAGCTCAAGGAATTTCTTGACGGTTACGCCAAGACATTCGTCGCAGCCTGATCGAAACAGCGGAAAACAGGAACCGGTAACGGGATATGCCCAGCCTTAAAGATCTCCGCATGCGGATCGACAGCGTCAAGTCGACGCAAAAGATCACGTCGGCCATGAAGATGGTCGCCGCCGCAAAACTGCGCCGTGCGCAGGAGCAGGCGGAGGCGGCCCGGCCCTATGCCGAACGTATGGAACGTATGCTGGGTTCGCTTGCCGGATCGATGGCATCCGCCGAAGGCGCGCCGAAGCTTCTGGCCGGTACCGGCAAACAGGATGTCCATCTGATCGTGATGATGACGTCCGACCGCGGTCTTTGCGGCGCGTTCAATTCATCGATTGTGCGCGACACCCGCAGGATTGTCGAGGAACTTCAGGCGAACGGCAAGGAAGTTAAAATACTCTGTGTCGGTCGCAAGGGCTGGGCACAGGTTCGCCGTGAATACGCGCCGCTGATCGTCGATCTGATCGAAGGCATCGGACGGCCACATTTGAGTTTTGACGATGCCCAGGGAATATCGAACCGCGTTCTCGATATGTTTGAGGCCGGTGAGTTCGATGTCTGCACGCTGGTCTATAACCGTTTCAAATCGGTGATTTCACAGATCGTGACACGGCAGCAGGTTATCCCGTTTGCCGTCGATGCGCCGGCGGAAGGCGAAGAGGAAGAAACCGGCGGTGCCGCGGTCGTATACGATTACGAACCGGACGAAACCGAAATTCTGGAAGTGCTGCTGCCCCGCAATATGAGCGTGCAGGTCTTCCGCTCGCTTCTTGAAAACAACGCCAGCGAACACGGTGCCCGGATGAGTGCGATGGACAATGCGACGCGCAATGCCGGCGAAATGATCGACTCGCTGACACTGAATTACAACCGGACGCGTCAGGCGTTCATTACGAAAGAACTTATCGAAATCATCTCCGGCGCCGAAGCCGTTTAGGCAGGCATCCGGTAAATCGATGTAAGAGGTATGACAATGGCCGACACGGCAAGCAACAATATTGGCAGCGTTTCCCAGGTGCTGGGCGCTGTTGTCGACGTTCAGTTCGAAGGCGAACTTCCGAATATCATGAACGCGCTGGAATGCGATAACGGTGGAAACCGGCTGGTTCTCGAAGTGGCGCAGCATCTCGGTGAAAGCACCGTGCGCACCATCGCAATGGATACGACCGAAGGTCTAGTAAGGGGTCAGAAGGTCAGCGATACCGGCACGCCGATCCAGATGCCCGTCGGGCCTGAGACGCTGGGCCGCATCCTGAATGTCATCGGCGAGCCGATCGACGAACGCGGTCCGCTGAACACCACTAAGAAGCTTCCTATCCATCGTGAAGCACCCGAATTCACCGATCAGTCCACCGAAACCGACGTTCTTGTAACCGGGATTAAGGTTGTCGATCTGCTTGCCCCGTATTCGCGTGGCGGCAAAATCGGCCTGTTCGGTGGTGCCGGTGTCGGCAAGACCGTTCTGATCATGGAACTGATTAACAACGTCGCGAAGGCGCATGGCGGGTACTCGGTATTCGCCGGCGTTGGCGAGCGAACGCGCGAAGGTAATGATCTCTATCATGAAATGATGGAATCCGGCGTTATCCAGCCCGATGGCGAATCGAAAGCTGCGCTGGTCTATGGACAGATGAACGAGCCGCCCGGCGCGCGTGCGCGTGTCGGCCTCAGCGGTCTGACGCTGGCCGAATATTTCCGTGACGAAGAAGGCCAGGATGTGCTGCTCTTCGTAGATAATATATTCCGCTTTACACAGGCGGGTTCCGAAGTGTCCGCGCTTCTTGGTCGTATCCCGTCGGCGGTTGGCTATCAGCCGACCCTGGCGACTGATATGGGTAACCTTCAGGAGCGTATTACCACAACGAACAAGGGCTCGATCACGTCGGTCCAGGCGATTTACGTCCCCGCGGACGATCTCACCGATCCTGCACCCGCGACATCGTTTGCTCATCTGGATGCCACCACCGTTCTGTCGCGACAGATTGCCGAGCTCGGCATTTACCCGGCAGTCGATCCGCTCGATTCAACGTCGCGTATTCTCGATCCCCGTACCGTCGGTGACGAGCATTACGCAGTTGCCCGTGAAGTGCAGCGTGTGCTGCAGACCTACAAAGGCCTTCAGGACATCATCGCAATTCTCGGGATGGACGAGCTGTCCGAAGAAGACAAACTGGTGGTCGCGCGAGCGCGCAAAATTCAGCGCTTCCTGTCGCAGCCGTTCCACGTTGCCGAAATCTTCACCGGTATGTCCGGGGTGTTCGTCGATCTGGAAGACACGATCAAGGGCTTCAAGGGCCTTGTCGAGGGCGAATATGACGATCTGCCCGAAGCCGCCTTCTACATGGTCGGCAGGATTGAAGATGCCGTAGAAAAAGCGAAGGAAATGGCGGCAGCGGCCTGATCGCCGTTCGCCTAACCTCAACCGCAGGAAAGCGATATGCCTGACCCGTTTACATTCGATCTCGTCTCGCCGGAAAAACTTCTGCTTTCCGAAGACGTCGAAATGGTCGTCGTACCGGGCGCCGAAGGCGATTTCGGTGTGCTGGTCGGTCACGCGCCCCTGATTTCCGCCTTGCGTCCTGGCGTTATCGATACCTATTCCGGGACCTCCGTAGATAAGCGGATTTTCGTTGCCGGTGGGTTCGCCGAAGTGACAGGCGAGCGGTGCACCGTACTTGCGGAGGAAGCCGTTCCCGTATCAGATATCGACACGGGCGAAGCCGCATCCAGACTCTCGGCGGCGCGGGAGGCGGTCGGTGGCGCCGATAGCGAAACGGCCCGGTCCCTTGCGGAGACAGAGCTAAGCGTTGCCGAATCAATGGTCGAGGCCGCAAAAGGCACAGGCGCCTGAATACGCCGCTTTCTATCTTTTCAACGTGATTGCCAAGAAGCCGGCTTTCGGGCACGGCTCATTCAACGGTTGAGCCCTCATCCACCTGGCTTCTGATTTCCAGTCGGGTGCCGTGAATGCCGTCCGCGAACTCCTGGTCTGCAAGGAAAGTGCGACCAGAACCAGGGCGCCGGTCGCCGACTAAAGGACGCACACGGTGAAGGGGCGTTTTGCCGGAATTTCTGCAGTCCGGGACTGTTTGGTGCCGTGCGATGGCGGAGGAATCGGGCCGCTCCTACGCTTATGAATATCGGCAAAGTATGGTCCGTTAATCTGAAAACCCCTAAATTCTGACGATGCACTGGACACCGGCTACCAATTTAGGCAAAAATTCGGCCACGATGGCAAAAAACAAAGCCGGGTGTTCCTGACAATCAATATGGCGCGTGGCGCGTGCCGAGCGGGAAATTCGGATAATTATCTGGCCCGGGTCTGCGGTCGGATATAACCAGAGGTGATGATGATCCGTTCCGTATTTTGCATCGCGATGCTTTCCATTTTTGCTGCAGCATTAATATTCCCGGGCGAGGCGATGGCCGAGGACGGGAAGCTGAGCAGCGGGGATACTGCATGGATTTTAACCTCGACAGCGTTGGTCCTGTTCATGACGTTGCCGGGCCTCGCCCTGTTTTATGGAGGTCTTGTCCGGGCGAGGAACCTGCTGTCGGTCCTGATGCAGTGCTTCGCTGTCGCGTGCATGATGTCCGTATTATGGATGGTTCTGGTTTACAGTCTGGCCTTTGGTGACGGCGGCTCTGCAAATGCCTGGATTGGGGGATTGGGCAAAGCGTTCTTGTCCGGCGTCGGCGCGGACACATTGTTGGGAACTATTCCCGAATCCGTCTTTTTCATGTTTCAGATGACGTTTGCGATTATCACGCCGGCGCTGATTGTCGGCGCCTATGTCGAACGTATAAAGTTCAGCGCCGTACTCTGGTTCAGCGGCATCTGGCTGATTTTGGTGTATGCGCCTGTCTGCCATTGGATCTGGGGGGGCGGCTGGCTTGCCGATTTAGGTGTGAAGGATTTTGCCGGTGGACTGGTGGTCCATGTAACGGCGGGCATATCCGCTCTTGTGATTGCCAAGGCGCTTGGCGGGCGCCGCGGATTTCCGCGTGAAATCACTCCGCCACATCATCCGGGATTGACGATGATCGGCGCCGCGATGCTCTGGATTGGCTGGTTCGGCTTCAATGCCGGTTCGGCGCTTGCCGCGGATGCATCTGCAGGCATGGCAATGGCCGTTACCCACATTTCGGCGGCCACCGCATCTATCGTGTGGATGGGTATTGAATGGGTGAAACACGGCAAGCCCAGCCTGGTGGGTATAGTGACCGGCATGGTTGCCGGCCTGGCGACCATCACGCCCGGTTCGGGCTTCGTTGGCCCCATGGGTGCACTGGTGTTTGGTATCCTGGCCGGATTTGTCTGTTACTGGTCCGTTGGCTTTATCAAGCAGAAAGTCCGCATAGACGACTCACTGGATGTCTTCGCGGTCCACGGTGTTGGCGGCGCGCTGGGTATCCTCCTGACGTCCTTCTTCGGCGCAGAGGCGCTTGGCGGCATGGGGCTGGGTGACGGTATCACCATGGGAAAACAGTTTGGCGCCCAGATTGTCGGCCTTGTCGCTGTTGCGGTCTGGTCGCTTGTGATCAGTTTTATCCTCGTCAAGGTTATTCAGAAAACTACGGGTCTTCGGGTAAGTGAAGAGGATGAAATTGAGGGTCTCGATATAACCTCTCATGGGGAACGTATTCACCTGAACTGACGGCTAGGGGATAAATTGCTTGTTCTGATCACCCCCGTATATGCCGTCGGTTAACAGGGTAATTGTGTAGTCACGTGAAAAACATGACTTATGTAGGCGTCTCCCTTGAAATTTACCTCCCCGGTCCTTTGTCCTGAAATAAGTATAACGGGTTGGTAAAAACCTCTGACGGTGTCGAAAATGGGTACGTGGACTCTGGGTTGTATTCCCTAGGATCACTTGGATGCATCGAAAGTGAATCTCGAACTTGTGCCTGTAATTAAAGCGGCAACCCGCGCCGTGCGGGCTTCCAACTGGTACCGGTGCCGATGTTGTCTGTGGCTGTGGGTAATCGGCGCGAATCTGGGCGTGAAACGTCCAATCTTGCCAGACATCGTCCGCCGTTTGACGACAAAGTCACTTCCCGAATGGCGCGGGCTGCTATAACCGATTTTCAATAAGGCCTGAGAACCTTTTCAGAATCTGCTCGTAAACGGGTCGTTTGAAATCCACGATTTCGGAAAGCAGATCACCGGGATTTGTCCATTTCCAGCGATTGAACTCGGCGTGTTCACCCTGAATCTGAATGTCATCCTCACAGCCCTTAAAGCGAAACGCGCCCCAGATCTGCGCTTGGCCTCGATATATGCCGCCCCAGGAATTTTTGCGAATTGCCTCCGGCACATCGTATGTCAGCCAGGTGTCGTCAATCATCAGAAGGTCGGCCGCGGTGATACCGGTTTCCTCCGTCAACTCTCGCCGGGCCGCCTCTAACGGTGTCTCTCCCTCATCAATTCCTCCTTGCGGCATTTGCCATGCGTTGGGGGTATCTAGTCGCTCCCCCACAAATATTCCGTTATCCGAATTGAGCAGGAATATCCCGACACAGGGCCGGTATCCTAGCGGTGGCGTCAGAGTCATTTTTCGGCCTTCTGCGCGTTAACTGAGCCGGTCAGCGCGGAAATAGGAGCGATTGCGAAGCCCCTGGCGCGAAGCTGTCGCGCCCAGTCGACAATCCGTTCGAGGGTGACGGGATAAGGTGATGCAACACCGATTGCGCGGCCTTCAGATTTAGCCCGGCGTTCCAGCTCACCGAATTTCCGGTCGAGATTTGTTCGAGAGGCGCGTTCGTCCAGAATGATCGAGGACACCGCGGCGGGCAGGGAAACCTTTTCTGACAGACTCAGCGTTACGGTGCGAGGCGACGCGCCACTATCCAGATAAAGAAGTCCGCGGCGTTTAAGCTCGCTCAGAACCGGTTCCATATGTTTCCGCGAGGCCGTAAACCGGGACCCGAAAAAATCCATCACGCCCACATAACCGGATCCCCGACTAAGGCTCCACAGAAGGCGGTCTAGATTGCTCCGGGTATTCAGCGATGTCAGCAGTGTCTGCGGCCCAGGGTCGTAGGCCGGGTAGCTCAGCGGTTCCATGGGAATGTTGAGTAGCACTTCGTGGCCCGCCGTACGCGCCAGGCGCATCCATTCGTCCAGTTTTGAGGAGTAGGGTGCAAATGCCAGCGTCACGCCGCCGGGTAGGCCCTGAATGGCGGATTCGGTGGCCGCGTTCGACAGACCGAGTCCCGTTACCACTATTCCGATGCGCGGGCGTTTGTCAGAAACATCGAACGGTTTGGCATACACGCGATAAGGCAGGCGGCCGTCATCGCCGATTTTCGGCAGTGGTCCGATAGCACTGCTTTGAACCAGACCGGGATCGGGTGCGGGGGGTAGGGGATCATCGGGAACAATCCAGCGCATCGGCTTCCGCATTACCGAGCGTTCCCGCGGTCCTGTTTTTTCAACTTTTCGGGGTATTTTTGTATCGGTTTCCGTTCCAGGTTTCGCTTTTGGGGCCGGTTCCCGGGGCGGGGTGACGGGACGCTTTTCTATCACCTTCGGCGCTGTCGGTTCCTTGGCCTTGCCCATGTTCTCGGCGCCGTTCGATTTGGGGGGGCTGATCGTTGCTTTTGCCTCAGCCGGATCGGATGCCGGGGGGAACCGCATTTTTTCCGCGGGTTCAGCCGGTACAGCTTTTGCAATTTTCGTATCCGTCACAAGGGCCGGCTTCTCTTTACCGGCTTTATCAGGCCCTGGTTCCGGTCTCACCGGCTTTGCGTCTACCATCTTTGCCGGCGCCGCGGTCGGTTGTTCCTTTTCTGAACTTGCCTGAACTTCAGGGGGCGGTTTTTTCAGTTCGGACAGCGTCAACCAGATGACAACGCCTGAGATCGCGACTACGTACCCCAGCAACAAAAATAGGGGAAGTTTCAATCCGCTGCTGCCTGCGCCGCGTTCGCTCATTTCTGGCCCGTTGTCCTGCCCGAACCTGGCCATGGGGCCGAAGGTTCAGGCTGGTTTCAGTTTTCGGCCCGCGCACCGTAAAGCGCGATACCGCGCAGCAGATCCAGCGCCCGGGAAAGCTGATAATCCTGAGTTAAGCCGATGGCGGCCGGGCGAGGGGTATCATCGGCCGGCGTATCGGGTCCAGCGCCAGAATTTTCCGGATTGTCCAGACGGCCGCGCAAGTTTTCTTCCCGCCGGCGTTGCGGCTGGTCGATTTTTTGGAGCCGCGCCTGTTCGACCACGATATCCGGATCGATGCCCTTCGCCTGGATGGATTTTCCGGACGGTGTGTAGTATCGCGCTGTCGTCAGACGGATCGCGCCGTGTCCGGACAGAGGAACAATGGTCTGAACGGATCCCTTGCCGAAAGACCGAGTACCCAGAATGATTCCGCGTCGATGGTCCTGCAGCGCGCCAGCCACGATTTCGGATGCCGACGCCGACCCGCGATTCACCAGAACCACGATCGGCAGGCCATCGGTGATATCGCCGGGCTTGGCATTGAATCGCTGTCCTTCGTCCGGCCGGCGGGAACGGGTGGACACGATTTCTCCCTGGTTCAGGAATGCGTCCGCTACCTTGACCGATTGATCGAGAAGTCCGCCGGGGTTGTTTCGGAGGTCCAGTATAACACCCTTCAGTTTAACCTTGGCCTCCCCGCGGAGTCGGTTGATTGCCTTCTCCATACCGGACGCAGTCTGTTCGCTGAACGACGTGATTCGGATGTAGGCGATGTCGTCACCTTCCATCCGGGAACGGACAGACCGGATTTTGATAATGGCACGGGTGACGGTCACTTCGAACGGCTCCTGGCCATCTCGGCGGACCATCAGCTTGATGTCGCTGCCAACTTTTCCGCGCATCTTCTCGACCGCTTCGGAAAGGCTAAGCCCCTGAACGGGTTCCTCATCAAGGTGGGTGATCAAGTCATTGGGTTTTAGGCCCGCACGGGAGGCCGGCGTCTCGTCGATCGGAGAAACGACTTTGACGTAGCCGTTTTCCATCGTAACTTCGATGCCCAGGCCGCCGAATTCCCCTCTGGTCTGAACCTGCATGTCCCGGAAGTTCTTTGGGCTGAGATAGCTGGAATGAGGGTCAAGCGACGTCAGCATGCCGTTGATGGCGGCTTCGATCAGGTTTTCGTCGGAGACCTCTTCAACGTAGTCGGCGCGGACACGTTCGAAAACGTCGCCGAACAGATTTAGCTGGCGATAAGTTTCCGAATTGTTTTCCTGCGCGGAAAGCGGGCCTACGAAGGCAATCAGGCTTCCGGCGACAGCCATTCCAATCAGTTTTTTCGTCATTATCCGCGTACCTTGTTTCTAGGTGCCGTGTTTCGCGGCAACGGGTTAATCGGTTGACCCCTTCTTCTTAGTTCAAAATACAGCTTTCGAACTGCTGACGTCGAGGGGGTCATCTCTCCGAGCGGTTCACCTGCCAACACGTTGTCGCCAATTTCCGCGCTGATCGTCGACATGCCGGCCACCAGCGCGTGGCCCCTGTTAGGTAATTCTAAAATGACAAGATTTCCATAACCTCGAAATTGACCGGCAAAAACGATGCGCCCTGCCCGAGGGGCGACCACCAGCGCAGAAGGACGGGTTTCGATCGTAATTCCCCGACTATGTGTGCCATTTTCAAGGGCATCACCGAATTTGGTTACCACAGGCCCCTGACCCGGCAAGCCGCCTCGCGATAAAGTGACGGGCGGCAGCGCTGCTATTTTCGGGGGTTGCCGTTCTGGTTCCGGAGGCGGAGAGGTTGACGGTCTGGGAGCTGGTGGGTTGGGACCGATTGGCGTCCGATTTCGCGATGATAAACGGGCCATTAATTCTCGCAAATCCTTTGCCCGGGCGGATAGCCGCGCAGCTTCCTTGGCTGCTGCCCGCTCGTCGTTTCGGGTCAGTTCCAGCAGTCGGAGCCGGTGGGAGATCAGGGCGGTAAGTTTCTGGCGTTCGTTCTTCAGGTCGGACAGCGAGGCAGCCAGTAACTTCTTTTCCCTGCTGATCTCCGTCCGAAGTGCCGTCACAGACCGCAATTCCGCGGTCAGCGTTTCTGCTTCTTCCATCAACCGGGGTAAAGCTGCCCTGAGTAATATGGCGCTTCGAATGGTGTCATCGGAAGTTTGCGGCGCGGTTACCAGTGCGGTGGCTGGAACCCGCGCTATGCGCTGAAGGGCGGCGAGTATTGTACCCATCTGGTCCCGCTGCTTCGCCATTGCTGACGCTTTATTTGCTTCCTGGGTTTCCAGAGATTTGAGCCGCTGCTCCAGTAGATCCGCTTCTTCGGTTAGCACATATAAACGGCTGGCGATATCGACGCCCCTGGTTTTTACGCGCCGCAATTCCAGTTTTGCCGATTGTACGACCCGGTCCAGCTCTGTCCTCTTTTCCCGGGATACCCGGAGGTTCTGCTCTACCTGCTGAATCTGAGATTTGACGCCATTCTCCGCCGCCGCGACGGCCGTCGTCGCCAGCGTGAGCGGAATTGCGCCCAAAAGTGCCGTTGATTTTATCCGGCTATGCCGAAACACGTTGATCCGGCGTCGTCGCGCTAGCATTGGGCCCATCTGCCAGGGATTGCCCAGTCATTTCCGCCGGCTGTTCCATCTTTAGTAACTGCAACAGCGTTGGCGCGATATCGGCAAGCCGACCGTTTTCGATTTTTTTGATGCCGTTCGGCGGATTTACCAGAACCGCCGGGACATCGTTGAGCGTATGCGCGGTGTGAGCTTCGCCGGTGGTGGTATCGTACATCATTTCCGCATTCCCATGATCGGCGGTAATCAGCATAGTCCCGCCCGCGGCTTTCACAGAATCGGCAAGGCGTCCAAGGCAGTCATCCACCGTTTTTATGGCAATCTTGGCGGCTTCTAGGATGCCAGTATGGCCGACCATGTCGGGATTGGCGTAGTTCACCAGTATAAAATCATATTTGCCCGTTCCGATCTCCTCGATCAGCCGGTCGGTCACCTCGTGCGCCGACATTTCCGGCTGCAGGTCATAGGTAGCAATCTTGGGAGACGGAATCAGAACCCTGTCTTCGCCTGGGAAAGGCGTTTCTTCGCCCCCGTTGAAGAAGAATGTGACATGGGCGTATTTCTCTGTCTCCGCGATCCGAAGTTGTTTCTTCCCGGCCGCCGATACCAGACCGCCCAGAATATTTTGCAGCGGTTCCGGCGGGAACATGGTTTCCATGAGAGCGTTATGGGCGGTCGAATATTCGGTCAGGCCCAGCGCCGAGGTGAAATCGGCAACACGGCTGCGCACAAAGCCTTCGAATTCGCTGTCCAGCAAAGCCATCAGAATTTCCCGCGCCCGGTCGGCGCGGAAATTACCCATCAGAATTCCATCGCCATTCCGAACGCCTGCGTAGCCCGCGATCGATGCCGGGTCGACAAACTCGTCGGTCATATTCGCCTGGTAGGCCGCCCGAATGGCGCTGACCGCATCTGGCGCGTCGTTCCCGGTTCCCGAAACGATCAAATCATAGGCTTTTTTCACCCGGTCCCAGCGTTGATCCCGGTCCATCGCGTAGAATCGGCCACAAACCGTGGCAACACCGACGCCGCTAAATACGCTGATCTGGTTCTCGAAAGTTTCCATAAACCTAGCGGCGGAGGAGGGGGAGGTATCCCGGCCATCGAGGAACGCATGAATAGCGACCGGAACGCCCTCATTGGCCAGTATTTCCGCCAGCGTTGCCAGATGGTCCTGATGGGAATGCACCCCGCCGGGCGATACCAGACCCAGCAGGTGGCAGGTGCCGCCCGATACTTTCAAGGCCTTGATGTAGGCGGTCAGCCGCGGATTCGACGCCAGCGATCCATCTTCAATTGCCGCGTCGACGCGCCGGATATCCTGATTGACGATTCGGCCCGCCCCCATATTCATGTGGCCGACTTCCGAATTTCCCATCTGGCC
>CAJWUK010000041.1 GCA_913047365.1 uncultured Alphaproteobacteria bacterium
AGTCTTATTCCTCCTTCTTCTCTTCTTCCTGGGCCTCCACCTCTTCAGCAGGTGCCTCTTCAGCCGCCTCTTCGGCAGGTGCTTCTTCCGCGGCCTCTACTTCTTCAGCAGGTGCATCTTCAGCCGCCTCTTCGGCAGGCGCTTCTTCCGCTGCCTCTATTTCTTCAGCAGGTGCATCTTCAGCCGCCTCTTCGGCAGGCGCTTCTTCCGCGGCAGCCGATTCCGCAGTGGCAGCGGCGGCTTCCTCGGCCTCCTTCATACGCTCAAGCGTCTTGGCCCGCGGCGCGCTTTTCTTGGGTGTTTCGCGGATCCCCGGCATTTCGATGATTTCCGCCTGACCCAAGAACTTGGCAACCCGATCCGACGGCTTGGCGCCGACGCCCAACCAGTGACGAATCCGTTCGTCGTTGAGCGTCACCCGGTCGGGATGATCCTGCGGAAGCATCGGATTATAGGTCCCGACACGTTCGATATACCGGCCGTCACGGGGCATACGGGAATCGGCGACAACAATACGGTAGTAGGGGCGTTTCTTGGCGCCGCCCCGCGACAGTCTGAGTTTAAGCGACATTAGGTTTTCAACCCTCCATTCGATCGCAATTATTCATTCGTTAAGGTCAATCATTTCAGTTTCGTCATCTCATACCGGGCCCCGGCGGCATGCCGGGGGGCAACATGCCGGGCATACCCGACCGCATGAGGCCCTTTTTCCCCATTTTCTTCATCTTCTTCATCATGCGCGTCATCTCCTGATACTGTTTCAGGAGCTTGTTGACATCCTGCACGCTAGTGCCGGAACCCGCCGCGATACGCCGTTTGCGCGAGGCCTTAATCAAATCCGGTTTCTGGCGTTCGGCCACCGTCATCGAGCCTATGATGGCTTCCTGATGGATGACCGTCTTGTCGTCAATATTCGCCGCTGCCATCTGCGCCTGTGCTTTTTTCACGCCGGGCAGCATGCCCATCACACCGCTGAGCCCGCCCATCTTGCGCAGTTGGCCTAGCTGGGAGGCAAAATCGTCGAGGTCGAATTTTCCCGACTCCATTTTTTTCATCAGCCGTTCGGCTTCGTCCTGCTCGACCAGCTCGGATGCTTTTTCAACCAGGCTGACAACATCGCCCATACCCAGAATGCGCGATGCTATGCGATCCGGATGGAACGCTTCCAGCGCTTCCAGCTTTTCACCGGTGCCCAGCAGAAGGATCGGCGTACCGGTAACCGCCTTCATCGACAGCGCCGCACCGCCACGTGCATCGCCGTCGACGCGGGTGAGCACAATGCCGGTCAGGCTGAGTTTTTCATTGAAGGACTGGGCAACGTTCACCGCGTCCTGACCGGTCATGGCGTCCGCGATCAGGAGAATTTCGGCGGGCGTTGCGGCGTCGCGCACATCCGCGACCTCGGTCATCAGCTGATCATCGACATGCAGGCGGCCGGCGGTATCCAGGATGACCACGTCGTAGCCTTCCTTGCGCGCGGTCTCCATGGCCCGGTCGGCGATCATTCGCGGCGTCTGCAGCGGTACGATCGGCAGCGTGTCGACCATTACCTGGTGGCCCAGAACGGCGAGCTGCTGCTGCGCGGCGGGGCGCCGCACGTCGAGCGACGCCATCAGCACTTTCTTGGCCTGCTTTTCCTGAATGCGTTTGGCGATCTTGGCCGACGTCGTGGTTTTACCGGAACCCTGCAGGCCAACCATCATCACCGCCGCTGGCGGCGCAGCGCGGACCTGGAATTCGTCGGTTTCCGGACCCAGCATTTCGACCAGGTAATCGTTGACGATCTTTACGACCTGCTGGCCAGGCGTGACTGAACGGAGAACTTCTTCGCCGATCGCACGTTCGCGCACCCCGTCGATGAAATCCTTGACCACCGGCAAGGCGACATCGGCTTCGAGCAGCGCCACGCGGATTTCGCGCATTGCGGCGTTGACGTCGGCCTCGCTCAGCGCGCCGCGCTTTTTCAGCTTGTCAAATATCTCGCCGAAGCGATCTGTCAGCCCGTCGAACATATATTCAAAACTATCCGTTCAGTGGTCCAGAAACCGTCTCGCCCGGGGTGACGTGCACCCAACGCAAATCGCGTCAGTGCGCGCACCTGCGCGGACTGACGGACACCCGTAAGCGTTGGACAATCACTTTTGTCTTGGGCGGGGCGGAAACTAAGGGGGGTTGGCGGTCAGGTCAAGTATTTCCGGACAGCACGCAAAACGTGCCCGATATCACAAAATTGCACCAATTCAATGGCTTAACACTTCACGTCACACTCCATCTTTCGGCTATCGACGCAACCGACGGGCCGGGCAAAGGAGATTTGGGAAGAAAATGTCAAAAACCAACGTCAGAATCGCTCTCACCTCCACCTGCATGGCCGTATTCCTGATAGCCGCGGCGGCCGCGGATATCGTCCGGAATCAGGATATTTTCATCAACGGGTTTTCGGTGAATGCAAATATTGCCTCCACCGTCTCTGACTGGACGCCGACAAGAGTGCAATAGAAAACGGCCTGTCCCCAGCCGGAGAAACAGGCCGTTCGTCGGAAATCGCTGACAGGATCAGTTCAGGTTGTAGAAACTCATCATGTTGTCGTGGACCAGCTTGCGCTTGACCTCGTCCGAAAATTCGTTGCTTTCCAGAAATTCCGGAAGCTCCGTCGTCAAATCTTCTTCCGTCGGCTCGTGCGGATAGTCTGACGCATAAAGAATGCGGTCCGGGCCGATGGCGTCGATCGTGTATTTCAGGTTCCGTTCACCCAGTTCCATCGCCACCCAGAAATTGTCGCCCTCGCGAAGGTAATCTGAGGGCTTTTTCTTCAGCTTCTGGCGGCTGGCCGCTCCGAACACGGATTCATACTCATAATCCATACGGTCCATCATGAACGGCACCCAGGTCGCGCCACCTTCCAGAAACGCGATCTTCAGCTTGGGGAACGCATCCCACACGCCGGAGAACACGATATCGGTCAGCTGCATCATTAGCGGAAACGGATGTTCCAGGGTATGCACCTTCACGAATTCGCGAAAATGGTCAAAACCCATTCCCCGGCTGGGACCGCCATGGATGGCAAGCGGCATGTTGTTCTTTTCCGCCGCTTCGAAGATCGGCCAGAAGAACTCGTCACCGTAGGTTTTCCCGAGATAGGTCTGCGAAGGAAGCATCATCGCCGGGAACCGCACCCGTTCCTTCGCACAACGTTCGATCTCTTTAGCTGCGGCCTCCGGATCCTGCACCGGCACCAACCCGGCACCGTAAAGACGTTCGTCTTTTGACGTGTAGCGGTCTTCCAGCCAATTGTTATAGGCCTTGATGGTTTCCACTGCCCATTTGGGGTCGGAAATCAACCCGGCGGCCAAGCCCGCCGTCGGGTACAGAACAGTGCCTTTAGCACCGATGATTTCCAGCATTTCCGCCCACACATCGGCATCGGTGTGCGTGTAGCGACGCGGCTGGCCGTCGTTCGAGGCCATGATGAAGCCCCGCGCCCAGCCATCCAAGCTCGGCCACACGCCGAACGTCTTGAACCGCTGCAGATTTGCGAAATCCCCCTCAAAGTATTCCGCGATTTCGTCATCGTTTTCTAGGACGTGGCCGTCCCCGTCGAAGACGTCGAAGCCGTTAATCGCCATGTTTCCCTCTCGGATTTACTCGGTTTGCGTTGACTGAATTCAAGCTCCGCTGCAGGAGCGAGTCAATGGTCCGTACCTGCTCATATAGTAGGTAGCAAGTATACTCGAGCGATATCATTTCCGAAGTATTAAGAGGTCGTCGGAATGCAGCGGGATCAATAATTTATGGCTCCAAACAGCCTGAAAGGTTCGTCGATTAGTTGGCGGATTTGAGCTCTACCAAAAGTGCGGGCGGGCTGACGTAGAAAATAGATTCCAACCTGGCGGAATTTTGGGTGGTGCTACCGGACGGCGGAGTAGCACCGCCGCAAAACGCTAGGCGCTGCCCCAGACTTCCTGCGCGACATCTACGGTCAGCTTCAACTTGGCAATCTGATCGTGGACGGTGACGGGGTTACCGATTACGGCGGAGGAAAACCCGCATTGCGGGCTGATCGCGAGCCGTTCGAGATCGACGTATTTGGCCGCCTCTTCGATCCGGGCTTTAAGCGAGTCTTTTGATTCCATGTCCGGCACCTTGGATGAAACCAAGCCGAGGACGACCATTTTGTCATCCGGCATGGCGGCCAGAGGCTCAAACCCGCCGGCTCGTTCGGTGTCGTATTCTAGGAAAAACACATCCACGTTCAGCTTGTTGAACAGCTTTTCAGAAATCGCCTGGTAGCTACCCTCAGACAGCCAGGTGCCTTTCAGATTGCCACGGCACATATGCAGGCCGACTGTCATGTCGGACGGTGCGCTGGAAAAACTGGCGTTGGTGAGATCGATATACTGATCCAGTAGGCGTTCGGGGTCCTTACCCTGTTTTTCCACCTGCCCCCGGATGGCCGGATCGCAGAGCATCGGAAACGGCACGTCATCCAGCGTGACATAGCGTGCGCCGCGCCCGGCGATATCGGAGATATCTTCGTCATAGGCGGCGGCGATATCCGCAAACAGGTCTTCCTCGTTGGCATAGAATGCTGGGTCGGGATCGGGCGCGCCGCCCAGGAAATGCATGGTAGCAGGTGACGCATAGGTGGATTTGATCGTCCGTACGGTAACCGTCTTCAGGAAATCGAATTCAATGGCGGACAACGCGTTGGCGCGTTTAACCTTGCCGACGCAGCGGGGGGCGAGGAATTCATGATCTTTCCCGTCGGTATCGTAGAACCGAAAGGAGCTGGGCTGGAAGTCCAACCCGTCGCAGCTGTCCACAAAATGGGAAATATAGGTGGTCCGTCTGAATTCACCGTCGGTGACCACCTGAAGACCGGCGTCCTCCTGCAGTTTCACGGCATCGCGCACGGCACTGTTCCGCCGCTCTTCCAGCCCGGCATCGTCAATTTCGCCCGCTTTTCGCGCACGGAAGGCTTCCATGATTGACGGGGGACGCAAAAGGCTGCCGATATGCTCTGCGCGAAACGGGGGGTTATGCTTAACAGTCATGAAGGGCTCCAGGAACAGTGTGTGCCGGACCCTATTCGCTGACCATTCGCGCGGCAAGCCGCCTTGCCGTGACCGGAACCCGTCGGTACAAAAGTTAGAAAGAACGGGAGGAACACATGGCCGGACATGATCGCAAAGCGCAGACCCGCGCCGCCTGGCTGGAAGTACTGAAAAAACATGCTCACGATTTTGACGCGCCGGCAAACGCCCAATACTGGTCGCCGAAGCTGGACACCGCTTCACGCGATGAACTGACAGACATCCAGAACGATAAGCTCGCCGCCGTAACTCCCTTTCTATACGAAAACAGCCCGTTTTACCGCGCACGGTTTGACCAGCTGGACCTGACGCCCACTGACATTGCTTCCGTCGAGGACCTACCGAAATGGCCTGTGCTGGACAAGTCTGAAATGATGGAGGACGCGACCGCCAACCCTCCCTATGGCACCTATACCACCATCGATGATGACGACTGGCACCAGCGCGGCTGGATGCTTTTTTCCTCTTCAGGATCGACCGGCGTGCCTCGGGTATTCCGATACACCCACCTGGACCGAGAATACTGGGAATGGTCGAACGCCCGTGCCATGTGGTCGATGGATATCCGCCCCGGGGACGTAATGTTTCCCATGGTGGGTTTCGGCCCGCATGTGTGGATGTGGGGCGTCATGGTGGCCGCAGACCGGCTGAAGCTCGCCGTCATTCCGGGAGGCGGTATGGACGCCAAGGCCCGCGTCGGAATCATCGACCGCTTCAAGCCGACGGTGATTGCCGGCACGCCATCCTATGCGCTTTATCTTGGCCGAGTGATGCAGGAAATGGGCCTCGATCCGGCGAAGAGTTCCGTAAAGACGCTGTTCACAGGCGGCGAACCCGCGATGGGCATCGACCGAACCCGCGAACGCATCGAAGATTTGTGGGGTTGCCGGACGGCAGAATTTTATGGCTGCACGGAGGTATCCCCCCACGCCGGCGGGTTCACCTGCCCTTATTCGGAAGCCGGCGATCAAGTGTTCACCCATCTGGCCGAAGACATACAGATATGGGAACTTGTCGATCCCGACACAATGGAAACGGTTTCGGATGGCGAACGCGGCCTCACCGTCTGTACGTCGTTGAATTCTGAAAGCTCACCGCAGCTGCGGTTCCTGGTCGGCGATTACACTACCTATAACCGAGACACCTGCGACTGCGGACGCAACCACGTCCGCGCGATGGGATCCTTCACCGGCCGGGCGGACGACCTGATCAACCTACGGGGCATCAAGTTTTTCCCCAGCCAGATCGAACAGGCGGTGCGCGCGGTGGATGGCGTCGGCGACGAGTTCGAGATCGTATTGACTACCAATGACGACGGTCTTCACGTCATGGATATACGGGTGGAACACGCCGACGGCGGAGACGCAGTGGCAGAAGCGGTCGCCAACGAAATCCGGACGCGCTGCGAAGTGCGGGCCGAAGTGGAAGTACTTTTGCCTAACACGCTGCCCAAAACAGAATTCAAGGCCAAGCGGGTCCGCGACGAACGCCAGCTTTGAAACTGGACCCAGTCGCGGGGCAACGCCATATTGGGAGTAGCTAGCGATTGAGACGGACATGACCGAACAGTTCGAAAACGGCGACGAGACCAAGATCAACTACTACCACGCCCATGTGTATTACGGGGACGACGACGCGGTCCGCGAAAAAGCCGCACGGCTGCGCGAAAAGGCCTGGAACAAGTGGCCGGGCAAAGTCCGAATGGGCCGGTTCCGCGATACCGCCGTCGGACCGCACCCGCAGGCCATGTACCAGATCGAATTCGATCACGAGATCTTCGACGAAATCGTCCCCTGGCTGATGTACAACCGCGACGGCCTTACCATCCTTTTACATCCTGATGCGGAAGACGCCTGGCGCGACCACGCCTGGTATCCGTTCTGGATGGGCGAGATGCTGGATCTGCGGCTGGATTGGCTAGCCGCCGGCAACCGGCAGGCTTGATCCACCCAGAAAGCTGAAGCCAGAACAAGATTCGCTCAGATGGAACTTGGCCTATTCCTGCAACCGGCGACGAAACCGGGCCGGCCTCTGGCTGATACCGTCGACTGGAATATTGATGTCATCCGCCATGCGGATGTCTGCGGATTTTCCGAAGTCTGGGTAGGCCAGCATATCACCTCGCCATGGGAACCGCTGCCGTCACCGCAGCAGATCATCGCGCGCGCCATCGGCGAAACGACTAATATCCGTCTGGGCACCGGGGTCGAGGTTTTATATCAGAGCCACCCTGTCCGGCTCGCCACCGAACTGGCGCAACTGGATCACATGGCGCGCGGGCGGCTGATGTTCGGCTTCGGAGGCGGCGGCACGCCGACGGACGCCCAGCTTTACGATGTGGATTTTTCCACCGGTCAGCATCAGGAAATGTCGCGTGAAGCGCTGCAGATCATTCTGGATTGCTGGAAACCCGGCGGGCCAGACGATTTCAAAGGCAAATACTGGTCGGTGAAAAAGCCCCGCTATAGCGAGAACTATTACTGGCATGTGGAGCCGTATGCTCCACCGGAACCCAGAATCGGCTTTGCGGGCTTCATGCCCAATTCCGGATCGCTAACCATTGCCGGCGAACGGGGCTACATCCCGCTCAGCTTTAACGTCGCACCCGAACACGTCGCTGTTCATTGGCCGGTGGTAGAGAATGCCGCAAAGGCGGCGGGCCAGACCGCTGACCGGGGAAAATGGCGGCATATCCGGGAAATCTATGTTGCTGACACAACGGCAGAAGCACGCAATGCCGTCCTGAACGGCTTCGCCGCGGAATTCTGGGACAAGTATTTCATGGTCATCACGGAACGCCTTGGGATTGACGACCTGTTCCGCCGCGACGGTGCCCCCAAGGACGAGCCCGTAGATACACGGCACCTGGTTGAAAACCGCGCCTGGTTTGTGGGCGATCCGGACCAGGTGACCGCGCAGATCCTCGAACAGTACGAACTATCCGGCGGATTCGGCGTGTTACTGCAGATGGGCTTCGACTACTCCGACCCCGGCGCCCGCGAGGGCTGGATGCGGTCCATGGAATTGCTGGCGACGGAAGTCATGCCGCGGGTGAACGCTTCGATAACCGAGCGGGCCGCCTGAACCCGATGACGGCGAAGAGCGGCAGCACCGGCCTTGAATACGCACCCCGCGGCCTGATCGGCGCCCTGACCCCGCAGGCCAACACGACCGTCGAACCGGAATTCCAGATCTTGTTGCCCGAAGGTTACGGGATGATCAATGCCCGGATGACTAGCCCCAAGAACACTATCAACGCCCGCCTGCTTGATTACTGGGCCACCCTGGACCAGACGCTAGACCAGTTCGCCAACGCGCCGGTTTCGGCGGTCGCGTTTGGTTGCACCGGCGCATCGTATCTGGCGGGGCGGGACGAAGAAGATATGCTGGTCGCGCGGATAGGCGAAGCCCGCGGCTATCCGTTCGTAACGTCCGCAATCGCAGTAACGGATGCGCTGAACGCCCTGGACGCAAAACGCGTGGGGCTGGTCTCTCCCTATCACGCCGATCTGACCGACGCCAGCATCCGGTATTGGGAAAGCCGCGGCTTCGAAATCGTGGAGACGTCTTCCACCTTCAATGCCGACAGCGACTTTCACCCGATCTACAGCCTTCAGGCGTCGTCCGCATACGAAGCCCTGCTCCTTCTGCGCGATAAACCGCTGGATGCTATCGTCATGTTGGGCACCGGTATGCCAACGCTAGCCCCAATTGCCAGTGTCGGTGATAGGGACGGCCCACCCGTGATGTCTTGCATGCTGTGCCTGGCCTGGCGCACGATTCAGGCAATCGACGGCAAAGCGCCGGAAGCTGGTGAGTTGATGTCTTGGCTTAAAGGAAGCGACTGGGCGAACCGGCTTTAAAACCCCTGTTGGTACCCAATCTCAGCAAACCGCCAGCGCAAAAGACCCCTTGCAGCGCCACAGGCATTAACGATGCGCCGATCACGGTGCCGACGGCGCTTACCCCAGACGACCGGCACCGATTGACGTTTTTGTTTACGTTGTGTAGCCCCTCCATCAGCATGGACCTCGATACCGTCAATCGGTGTCAATCCTCGTCTGCGCCGGAAAGATTTCCCTCCGATTTGTAGTATGCGTCGCAACGCACCACCTTGCCTTCGGCGTTGAACTGCCAGAGGTCCAGACCTAGCCAGTCGAGTTTTTCGCCATTAGCCATAGTTCCGGTGATGTGCCATTCCGAACACGCCCGGTCCTCGCCGTTCGCCCAATGGCAGCGTACCTCGCAGTGTATATCGGGTATCGAGTCGCAATAGTGCCGGTACATATCGCGGATCGCGGACTTCCCTCTCACGGTGAAACCGTCGGGCGACCCGCCGCGGGCGAGCAGCCAAACCCCGTCGTCGGCGAAGTAGCCGGCGAAGGCCTCCGGGTCGTGGGCGTTCCACGCCCGGCAAAGACTTGCCGCCGTAGCGAGATTACGTTCCTCCTTATCGCTCATCTTCGGCCTCTCTTTTCCTCCAAGCGTAACTGTGCTGTATGAAACCACATAAATGGAGCGCTCGATACACAGGGCAGTGAAAGACCGCAATGAATGGAACTTTAATTCCCGCCGAAGATCTCCATCCGCGCAAGCGAGTGGAGGTGCTCGACAGCGATATGGCCTATGTCGACATCGGCACGGGCGATCCAATCGTGTTTCTGCATGGCAACCCGACGTCTTCCTATCTGTGGCGCAACGTCATCCCGCATTGCACGAAACTCGGGCGATGCCTGGCGCCGGATTTGATCGGCATGGGCGAGTCCGGCAGGAATCCGGCGGGTGACTACCGGTTTGCTGATCACACGCGATATCTCGATGCATGGTTCGATGCGCTCGACATATCGAAGGCCGTCCTCGTACTCCATGACTGGGGCGGCGGTTTGGGATTTCACTGGGCGGCACGCAATGCCGGGCGGGTGAAGGGTATCGCCTACATGGAAACTATCGTCGCGCCGATGAAGTTCTCGGACTGGCCCGAAGAAGCGCGCAATGCCTTTCAATTGATGCGGTCGGATGCGGGCGAAGACCTTGTCCTGCGGCAGAACATGTTCGTGGAAACCATCATACCGGCAGGTGTCTTGCGCACGTTGGATCAGGAAACTCACGACGCTTATCGCCGCCCGTTCGCGGAGCCCGGCGAAGGGCGCCGGCCAACGCTAACCTGGCCGCGTGAAATTCCCATTGACGGCGAACCGGCCGATGTCGAAGCGATCGTCAGCGCCTATGGCGCGTGGATCGCAGAAAGCGACATTCCCAAGCTGTATATCGATTCCGACCCCGGACGGATGATGGCGCGGGGCAATCTGCGTGACATCTGCCGTGCCTGGCCCAATCAGCAGGAAACCACGGTGACCGGCCTTCACTATCTACCAGAGGACAGCCCGCACGAGATCGGGGAAGCCTTAGCAGCGTTTGTACGCGGTCTCTGACAGTAGAGTTGCGGCTTCCGGCCCAGACTGCCCTACCCGTCCAGCCCCACGAGCGACCTTGCAAACGCACCGGCCTCAAATGGGTGCAGATCGTCCTCGCCTTCGCCGACGCCGATGGCGTGGACCGGCAGATCAAATTTTTCGGCAAGCGCCACCAGCACCCCGCCCTTGGCGGAACCGTCCAGCTTGGTCAGGATCAGGCCGGTCACGTTGCACATGCTCTGAAATGTCTCGACCTGAGAATGCGCATTCTGGCCGGTGGTGGCATCCAGCACCAGCAACGTGTCGTGCGGCGCGGTCTCGTCCTGTTTGGAGATGACGCGCACCACCTTTTGTAACTGCTGCATCAGATCTTCGCGGTTCTGCAGGCGGCCGGCGGTGTCGATCAGCAGCACGTCGATGTTTTCCGCCCGAGCGCGGTCGATGGCCTCGAACGCCAGGCTGGCAGTATCCCCGCCCGGTTTGCTGGCGACCACGGGACAGCCCGTGCGCTCGCCCCAGATTTTAAGCTGTTCGATGGCCGCAGCACGGAACGTATCGCCCGCCGCCAGCATCACGGATTTGCCGTCTTCTTTAAACCGCTTGGCCAGCTTGCCGATTGTCGTGGTCTTGCCGGAACCGTTGACGCCAGTAACCAAGATCACGTGCGGTCGGTGCCCGGCATCGGCAGCCAGCGGCTTGGCAACGGGACGGAGAATCTTGGACACTTCATCCGCAAGCGCCGTGCGGATTTCGTCCGCCGTGACTTCCTTGTCAAACCGGGTACTGGCGAGCGCCGCGGCCAGTTTGGCCGCCGTCTCGACGCCCAGATCCGACGTGATCAGCAAATCCTCCAGGTCCTCTAGCGCATCGTCATCCAACTTCTGGCCGGAAAAAATGCCGCCAATGCCGTCGGACAACCGCGATGAAGAACGGCTAAGCCCGTTGCGCAGGCGGGCAAGCCAGCCTTTCTTTTCGGACCCCTCGCTCATGCTGCTTTTTGCGCGATCAGCAGATCGTTGTCTCGGGCAACGATGCGCGCCGGCACGATGACGCCGTCCGCCGGTTTACCGTCTGAGGCGCCGTCTATCCGCACATTGGCGAAGTGGGGCGTCCTGCCCGCGGCGTCCTTTTCGACTAGCACGTCGGCCACCGAACCGATCTGCGTATCGAGGAACCGCTGCACCCGTGCCGCGCCTGCCGCACGCAGTGCCGCCGCCCGTTCCTTTCGCACGTCGCCGGGTAGTTGCGGCATCTTCGCCGCGGGCGTTCCAGGGCGCTCCGAATAGGGAAACACGTGCAGCCAGGTCAGCCCGCAATCTTCGACCAGAGACATAGAGTTTGCGAAGGCAAGGTCGGTCTCGGTCGGAAAACCGGCGATGATATCGGCACCGAACACGGCATCGGGCCGTAAGCGTCGCACCCGGTTCACGAAACGTTCGATGTCGGCGCGGGAATGACGGCGTTTCATGCGTTTCAGGATCAGGTCATCGCCGGACTGCACGCTGATGTGGAAATGCGGCATCAGGCGCGGCTCGTCCGCAATCAGTCCCAACAGCGCGTCGTCGATCTCCGCTGGATCAACCGAGCTAAGCCTGAGCCGCGGCAGGTCCGGCACCAGGGTCAGCAGACGTTTGATCATCTCGCCCAGCCGCGGCGTACCAGGTAGATCGCGACCGTAATCAGTAATGTCGACGCCGGTCAGCACGACCTCTGCATAGCTCTGGTCGACGAGGGTACGGACCTGTTCGACGATCACACCGATGGGGACCGAGCGGTTGTTACCGCGGCCGAACGGGATGATGCAGAACGTGCAGCGGTGATCACACCCCTGCTGGATTTCGACGAAGGCCCGCGCGCGGCCTTCGAAACCGGAGATCAGATGCGGCGCGGTTTCGCGCACGGTCATGATATCATTTACGGAAACGCGTGGCGCATCGCCCACCTGTAACCACGTCTCAGCCTGAAGTTTTTCCTCGTTGCCGATGACGCGGTCGACCTCGTCCATGGCGGCGTATTTATGAGGATCGATCTGCGCGGCGCAGCCGGTGACGATGATCTTGACGCCTGGATTCTGCCGCCGGGCGCGGCGGATGGACTGTCGCACCTGGCGTTCAGCCTCCGTGGTGACGGCGCAGGAATTGACAATTACGGCATCTCCCAGCCCAGCGGCAACGGCATGACCACGTATGACTTCGGATTCAAAGGCATTAAGTCGGCAGCCGAAGGTCAGGATGTCGGGCGCGCTCATGCCAGCAGACTTTTGTCGATCGTCCCGCAAAACGCGGTCACCGCGGGACCGGTCATGAAGACGCGGCCCTGTTCGCCGGGCCGGTCCTCGCGCCAGTCGATCAGCAGCTCGCCGCCATCGACTACAACCACCATGCGGCGGCCGGCGAGGTCGCGGCGGTTGGCGTTGATCACGGCGGCGCAGGCGCCGGTGCCGCAGGCTGATGTCAGCCCGACACCGCGTTCCCAGACGCGGAGCCGCATCCGGTCGGACGCCAGAATCTGGGCGACACCGATATTGACGCGTTCGGGAAAAAAAGGGTGGACCTCCAGCTCCGGCCCGACCAGCGCAATGGGGACCGAGTCTACATCTTCCACGAAGAAGGTTGCGTGCGGGTTGCCCATGCTGACCGCCGCGGGATCGCTGAGGGGACCGCAAGCGAGATCGAGATGCAGGGTATCGGCCTCCGCTGCCAAGGGAATCTGGTCCCAGTCGCCGCGCGGAATACCCATGTCGACCGTGACCAGCCCATAGCCCGCGCGCGTCACCGTAAGCAGGCCGGCGCCGGTACGTACGCTTACCGCATCGCCGTCGAACTCGTCGAGCAGGACGGCGCCGATACAGCGCGTGGCGTTGCCGCAGGCGTCGACCTCGCCGCCGTCGGCATTACGGATGCGCATGAAAGCGTGGGCGTCCGCGTCGCATTCGGTCGGGTCCTCAATGATGATAAACTGGTCACACCCCACCCCGGTGCGCCGGTCGGCGATCGCCGCCGCCTGGGCGGCCGAAATCTCCACGCCGTCAGCGGGTTTTCCGCTTCGCGCGTCGATCACCACGAAATCGTTGCCGAGCCCGTGCATCTTGGTGAAAGGCAATCCGGTCATAGCGCGCGTAATATGGCGGGAAAAGGTGGGAAGTCTAGCGTTTTGAATAGCCCGCCCCCTCGACTCGGTCGCCCGATTCCGGGAAACTCGCCCTCAGCAAAAGGGACTACGACAGAATAAAGGGGACCGCGATGCAATTTGGTGTTGGACAACCCGTTCCGCGCACGGAGGATCCGAAATTTCTCATGGGCCAGGGGCAGTATGTGGACGATATTCGCCTGCCTTTTACGGCGGTCGGCTATGTGCTGCGCTCGCCCTACCCGCACGCTAGGGTCAACGGCATCAATGCAGATGCGGCGAAGGAAGCCCCCGGCGTACTGCTAGTGCTGACCGGCGCCGACGCGGAAGCGCAGGGCCTCGGCACGATCCACTGCCACGTCCCGCCTATGGCGTTCGGCGGCCCGCCCTCGCCGACCCCGGCGCATCCGATACTGGTGCGCGACCGGGTGCGCTGTGTCGGCGATCCGGTAGCCTTCATCGTCGCCGAAACGCTAGCTCAGGCCAAGGACGCAGCCGAGATGATCGAGGTTGAATACGAGGCCCTGCCGTCCGTCGGGTCCACCCGCGAAGCGGTCGTCGCCGATGCGCCGCAGGTATGGGAAGAAAACGCCGGCAATCTGTGGTTCGAAATGGATCGTGGTGATGCCGCCGCCACCGACGCCGCCTTCGACAAGGCTACCCACGTAGTGCGCGCCGACCTGCACCACAATCGAATTTCTGCCAACGCCATGGAACCGCGCGCGGCGCTCGCCGAATACAGTACCAGCCGTGGCGAATGGACCTGCTACATGTCGAGCCAGGGCACGCATCAGCACCGCCCGACCTACGCCGAAATCTTCCATCAGCCGGCGACCGCGTTCCGCGTGATCGCACCAGATGTCGGCGGCGGGTTCGGTATGAAGAACGGCGTGTTCCCGGAAGACGCGTTGGTCGCCTGGGCGGCGCGCGAACTGGGCCGTCCCGTCAAATGGACCGGCGACCGGTCGGAATCGCTGGTCAGCGATACACACGGCCGCGATGCCGAATGCGACAGCGAAATGGCGCTTGACGAAAACGGCAAGATCCTCGCCATACGCGTAAAGGCGGATTACGGCCTTGGCGCATATCTATCGGCCTCCGCCCCGGTGCCGGCCTGCATCGGATCGATGGTGTATCAGAACGTCTATGAATACGAAGCGATGCACATTCATATCCGGGTCGTATTTTCACACACCACCTGGACGGGACCCTATCGCGGGGCCGGACGGCCGGAAGCGGTCTATGTGGTCGAGCGCCTGCTCGATATCGCTGCTGATGAGATCGGCATCGATCCGGTTGAAATCCGCAACCGGAACTACATCGCCAAGGACAAGATGCCATTCACCACGCTGATCCCGACAGTCTACGATTCTGGTGATTTTGCCGGCATCACCGAGCATGCGGCGGAAATTACCGACCTGGCCGGTTTTGAGAAGCGCAAGGAAGAATCCGCCGCCCGCGGGAAGTTGCGCGGTATTGGGGCTTGTTCGTTCATCGATTTTGCTTCGCCGTTCAACGACAGGATGGAAATCCGGTTTGACGATACCGGGGCGGTCACGGTCGTTGCCGGCACCCACAGCCACGGCCAGGGACACCAGACGACCTATGCCCAGATGATCCATAGCTGGCTGGGAGTGCCGTTCGACAAAATCCGGCTGGTACAGGGGGATTCGGACAAGGTCACCTATGGGCGTGGCACCTACGGGTCCCGATCGATGACAATCGGCGGTTCGGCGCTGCGTCTCGCTGCAGACAAAATCATCGAAAAAGCAAAAAAGATCGCCGCCCATGTTCTGGAAGCGGCTGAGGAAGATATCGAATTTGCCAACGGCAACCTAACCGTCGCGGGTACCGACAAATCCATGCATATCTGCGACATGGTGCCGATGTCTTACATGCCAATGGGCTGGCCGGGAGAGCTGGGCATCGGGCTGGAAGCAGAGGCCACATGGACCCCGGAAACGGGCCCAAACTGGCCGAACGGCACCCATTTTTCGGAAGTCGAGATCGATCCCGAAACCGGTTTTATCGAACTGGTCCGCCATATTGCCGTCAACGATTCCGGCGAGGTCATCAATCCCCTGCTGCTGGCCGGGCAAGTTCATGGTGGTGTCGCCCAGGGCGTTGGCCAGGCGCTGATGGAAGACGTGACCTATGATAGGGACGGCCAGATTTTGGCAGGGTCGTTCCTCGATTACTGCATGCCACGGGCAGACGATTTGCCCATGATCCACACCTCTGACTTCGTTGAGGCATGCCAGACTAATCCGCTGGGCGTGAAAGGTGGCGGCGAATCCGGCACCGTCGGATCTACCGCCGCCGTGGTCAACGCTATTGTCGATGCGCTGTCCGATTACGGGGTAAAGGATATCGACATGCCGGTTTCCCCGCTTCGGGTGTGGCAGGCCATGCAGGGCGAGAAAGCGGCCTGATGGACGAGAGAAAAAAACGCCTGCGCGATATCATTGCCGAAAAATCCTTTTCCATCGGCGGCGATTTCAAACTCGCCTCCGGCCAGTCCAGCGGTTTCTATTTCGATATGAAACCGACCGTGATGGACCCTGAAGGCGCCCGCCTGACCGGTGAGCTGATCCTGGAAGCAGTTGCAGGAGAAGATCTCGATTGCGTCGGCGGCATGGCCGTCGGCGCAGTACCGGTGGTCACCTCGGTGGCACAGACCTCTGCCGGAACCGACAGGCCATTGCCGGGTTTCCTCGTCCGTAAGGAAGTTAAGGAACGCGGCACCGAAAAACAGGTCGAAGGCAACATGGAACCGGGCAGCCGGGTTTTGATTGTGGAGGACGTCACCACCACCGGCGGATCGGCCATGCAGGCGATCGAAGCAGTGCGACGCGAACGGAACGGCGAGGTTTCCATCGTGGTGACCATCGTGGACCGTCTGCAGGGAGCCGAAGGGTTTTTCGCCGATCAGGGCATCCGCCTTATTGCGCTGCTGAACAAGGACGACTTCGCGGCCTGATCCGCCCTTGGACGGCAGTTAACCCATGACCTATTCCGTAAAGATCGCCCAGCACGATCAGCCGGTCACGGTCGAAATGGGACAGACAATCCTGGAGGCGGCATTGGCACAGGACGTGCCTTACCCCCATGGATGCCGGTCTGGTAACTGCGGCGCCTGCAAATCCCGGCTGGTGTCGGGCAACGTCGATTTGTCGCCCCACTCCGAATTCGCCCTGACGGATGAAGAAAAATCCCGAGGCCTGGTGCTGGCCTGCCGGTCGGTTCCCTGGGAAGACGTGGAGATCGCCTGGATGGGCGAGGACGATTTGATTGCCCATCCGTTACGCAAGATGGTCTGCCGGGTCACCGCCTTGGACCGGATGACCCACGACATCAACCTCGTACGGATGGACATCATATCTGGCGGGCCGTTTATCTTCTCCGCCGGTCAATTCACGTCAGTTGCGTTCGATACGATGCCGCCCCGGGACTATTCCATAGCGAACCCGCCGGCGGATCCTGGCCTCGAATTTCATATCCGCCGTATCCCCGGCGGCATAGTAAGCACGTTCGTACAGGAAAACCTGTCCGTGGGTGACGAGGTGCGTGTTGAAGGGCCGTTCGGGTCGTCCTGGCTGCGGGAAACCCATCGCGGCCCGGTAATTGCGATCGCCGGAGGATCGGGCCTGGCACCGATAAAATCGATCGTCGAACAGGCTCTGAATGCGGGCATGGAGCAGGAAATCCGGCTCTATTTCGGCGTGCGCGACGAAAACGATCTTTATCTCGCGGATCACCTTGCGGCCCTTGCGGAAACACATGCGAATCTGGTCTTTGTACCGGTGCTGTCCGAACCGGCCGGCGAAACCACGCGGCGGACTGGCTTCGTCCACGAGGCGGTGCGCG
>CAJWUK010000042.1 GCA_913047365.1 uncultured Alphaproteobacteria bacterium
TGTGCAAGCGTGGTGGAAAGCTCGGACACTTTTTTCTCGAGCTCGGATCGCACCTGGCGCAGGGTTTGTATGTCGCGATTTAGCTGCGCGATCTCGCCTAGCTGTGCCTCAATCTTCGCCTTGTCCGCGGCGACCGTTTTATTGACTTCTTCCAGATCAGCTTTCAGCGAATCTCGTTCCTGTGTCCGTTTCGCTAGCATAGCTTCTAGCGCGTCCTTTTGCGGAAGTAGATCGGCTAACTGGCTTGATAATCTTTCCTGTGCCGAAGTCGATGCCTGCAGGTTCGCGGTCAACGTCTCAACCTGTTCGCGGAGCTGGACGTTCGCAGCCCGTTCTAGGGAAAGAATTTCCGATAGTTCCGCGACCTGCCGGTTCAGCCGTTCTAGGGCCTGGTTTCGTCCGGACAAAATCTCCGTAAGAAAGAATTGCGCTAAGGTGAAGACCATCAGCAGAAATATGATGATGATCAACAGGGCTGATAGCGCATCGACAAATCCGGGCCAGATGTCGAGTGCCTGTCTTTGTCGCCGCAGCATGCCTGGCATGGGTTAGGCCCTGCCCTGTCAGCGGCCGGATTTTTCAGCGATGGCCGCCAGTGTTCGGGACAGAACACGAATTTCGGTTCGTATTTCCTGCACCAGCTCACTACGCCCCTGCGCTGCGTCTTCCAAAAGACGGGCAAGATGCACATCGATGTTTCGGACATGGGTCTGCACGTCGCCAGATGAATCGCCGAAGCTCACCTTGCTCAAATTCTCGTCCAGCCGCGACAGAACTGGTTTCAGTTCCATCTGGTTTTCGGCCAGCTTCACCATCAGGTTCTGTTCTGCCTTCATCTGTTCGGTCAATGTGCCAAGACGGTCTACCAATTCGGTAATGCTGGCATTTGCGCCGATACGGGACTCTTCGCCCCGTTGCAGGGTGCGTTGGAGATTTTCCAGACTGTCTGCTGTTTGTTCCAGCAGAGCCTGAACATAGGCCGGCACCGATTGGTCGGCTTCCGCCGACAAGGCGCCGGAAGCAAGCCGCGTCTGGCCGGACAACCAGTCTTCGAGGTCATTATAAAACCTATTCTGGGCCTGTCCGGCCTGAAGTTCTAGGAATCCGAGAACAAGCGATCCTGCTAGACCGAACAGCGATGATGAAAACGCTGTTCCCATTCCCGACAAAGGCGCCTGCAATCCGCTTTTCAGATTGTCGAATACTGGCCCCAGTTCCTTTGTGCCGACCGAAAGCCCGGCAATGACGTCGCTGACGGCATCGATGGTCTGTAACAGGCCCCAGAAGGTCCCGAGAAGGCCGAGGAAGATGAGCAGCCCGATCAGGTATCGGGATATGTCGCGGGATTCATCGAGCCGGGCACCGATCCCGTCCAGCAAAGACCGCATGGACAAGGCCGAAAGGCTGAACCGTTCCGTTCGCTCCCCCAACATGGAGGCCATTGGCGCCAGCATCCTGGGTTCAGGGATGTTTGAAACGGCGGGCTGGCCTGCCCGGAAATGTTCCAGCCACGCGGCCTCGCGCGTCAGAACGAACACTGTGCGGAAGATATAAATTATCCCAAGAAGCAGAACGCCGACGATCAAACCGTTAAGGGCTGCGTTCGCCATGAACGCGTCACGGATGCCCGCGAACAGTGCGGCGGCAACCAAAGCGACGGCTGCCAAAAACACAAGCATCCTTATCAGGTATCGCCGCGGGTGCGTCATCTGTGTCTGATATCCGTCAGCGCCGTATCGGCAGGCGTTGGCGGGGTATGCCGATCATCGTGTGGTGATGATGATATCGACCCGGTCGGGCGGTCCACCTTCCGATTTATTGCCAAGTGCCCGGACGTCTATCCGTGTGCTGCGAATACCCTTTTCGATCAGGTAGGCTCTGACGGCAAGCGCCCGGGAAAGGGACAGGCGCCTTGCCTGGCTGGGTGTTTGGGCCGCGCCGCCGGCATAGGCGAGCAGGCGCAGCCGAAGAGCGCCGTCACCCCTCATTGATTTTGCGATGCCATCCAATTCCGATCCTCCGCCGCTGCCGATCGCCGCCGCGTTGGGCGCGAAACCGATCCGGTATTGCTGGCCGGGCAAGAGTTTAACCGTGGTTTCGGGTGCGGGCGTAATGGCCGCCATCTGCGCGGGCTGTTTGCTGGCCCTGCTCGGTGGTGGTGGCGTCGGGGTCTTCGCAAGTACCACCGGCCGCGCGGTTGAAGGCGGCGGCGGAGTAGGTGTTGCAGATATTGCGGCGGCGGGCGACGATGAAGCCGGAACCGCGGGTGGCGGTTGAGGTGCGATTTTGGGCGCTGCCGGTTTCGTTACTGATGGTCGTGGGGTAAGACGGGTGGCTGCACGGCGTGACTTCGGCGTGCGGCGCTTGGCGGGAGGTGGGATCAGTTTGACCGAACCTGCGTTAGCCGCCGGATTAAGACCGGCCCTGAAACGCGACCCATTGGTCGTCGTGGGGGCATTCGGCATCGACAGCTTTCTGACCGAAGGCCGCACCAATTGCGGTACCGTGGCCAGCCGTCCGAATTCTTCCAGAACACTTAGATCGATGGTAACGGAGCCGGATTCCCTCTTGCCAATTACTGTTTGGCCGTTTGCGGCCAATGGCACGAACGCAACGCTGGAGGCTATGCTTACGGAAGCTACCAACTTCTTTGCCAGCGGCAGAAATTTGTCAAATCTGGAGGTCATATTCCCAACCCGAACCTGTAATCGCAATTTCGGCATCGATCGAACGCGTGACCGGAACCCGCAACATAACTTAGAGCCTCCGACGGAACAACTTCTTTGGTGCAGTGTTAATCATCCAACCTATTGAAATAAAGGGGTCATTCCGTGAGCTTTACGCCCTCGGTCCGGACCGCATCCATCAGCAATTTGCGCAACGGATCGTAAAGCTGCTGGTTGGCGGCAAGGATCGAATTGCCGTAAAGCATGTCGCTGCGCCCGTCGATCTCGCTGACCATGCCACCGGCCTCGCGGACAACGACAATGCCGCCAGCAACATCCCACGGAGAAAGGCCGGTTTCCCAGAAACCCTCGTACCGGCCTGCTGCCACATAGGCCAGATCCAGGGCCGCGGATCCTAGCCGGCGGACGCCCGATGTTTTTTGCATCACGGCGTTAAGCATGGCCATGAAAGATTTCTTGCCAATCCGGTCGCCAAAGGGGATGCCTGTAGCCAGCAACGCGTCGGCGAGGTTTGTGCGCTCCGATACGCGTAGCCGCCGACGGTTCAGATAGGCGCCCTGATTTTTTTCCGCCCAGAAAAGTTCGTCGCGCACTGGTTCGTAGACGATGCCGGCAACGAGCCCGCCTTCCCGCTCCACGCCGATGGAGATGGCAAAATGGGGAATGCCGTGAAGAAAATTCGTGGTGCCGTCGATGGGATCGACGATCCAGCGCTCGCTAGCGCTTTCGCCTCCGTGCACGCCCGATTCTTCCATCAGGAATCCGAACCCGGGCCGCGCCTTGGACAACTCCTCAAACAGGATTGTTTCCGTTCGGCGGTCGGCCTCCGTGACGAAATCGCCAGGCCCCTTGCGCGACACCTGCAATTGTTCGACTTCGCCGAAATCGCGGACAAGACGCCGCGCGGCCTTGCGCGCGGCAGCATCCATCACGTTGATAAGGGGTGTCGGCAGCGACATCGCGGTGCAATCTTTCGGTTGCGCCTTTCGGCACGAAATAACAGGGTTAGTTACTCTTTCGCCCGTTCGACATAGGATGCGTCTCCGGTGTTCACGACAATCCGGGTGCCAGCCTCGATATGGGGTGGCACCATCACACGGACACCGTTTTCCACGACCGCGGGCTTGTAGGACGACGACGCTGTTTGACCTTTTACCACGGGGTCGGCTTCGACAACTTCCATCGTCACGTGCTGCGGCAGGCGGATACCTGCTACTGAACCATCGATTAGATCAGCGGTCACGACCATGCCATCCTGCAGAAAGGCCGCGGGATCTCCGATGGCGTCAGTTGCTATCGTGAACTGTTCGTATGATTCGCTGTCCATGAAGGTGATCTGGTCACCATCTACATACAAATAGGTGGCGTCCTTTTCCTCGATCATCAGCTTTTCAACGGATTGGGAAGTGCGGAACCGTTCATTGGTCTTATTGCCGGACTTGACGTCTCGCATTTCCACCTGGATGAACGCGTTGCCCTTGCCGGGCAGCAGCATTTCGGTTTTGAGCACGTTCCACTGTTTGCCGTCATACTCGATGACGTTGCCGGGCCGAATGGTATTCGCCTGGATTTTCATCGCTAAATTCCGCTGTTTTTGGGTCGTAGTTTAGCGCGGTGGAACCTATCAGCTTGGTCCGGAATGTGCAATTACGCGATGTGTTCTAACGGTCAGCATATATGTGGGAATTTCCCTGAAAATTGCGGAGTGACCAGTTGCTTCCGTCTACGGATTGATCCGCCGGGGCGATTGGCGTTTTGCCGTATCCGCCGGGTATATCGACAACGTATGTCGGCTGGCAAAGGCCGGAAATATTCCCCCGCAGCTTTTCGACCAGTTCTCGACCTTCTTCCAGGGTCAGGCGAAACCTGGCGGTTCCGCGGGCGCGGTCAGGGTGGTGCAGGTAATAGGGTTTGACGCGTAATTCGACCAGACGGCGAAACAGCGCCGTCAGGGTATCGACATTGTCATTCACACCTTTCAGCAGCACCGACTGCGACAGCAACGGCACGCTGCCCCGCACCAGCCGGTTGCAGACGTCGGCGACATCTTTCGTCAGTTCGCGTGGGTGGTTGGTGTGCAGGACCATCCAGACCGGCAGTCGAGTTGTTAGTACCCCCACGAGACCCTCTGTTACTCGGTCCGGCATCACCACCGGCACGCGGGTGTGTATGCGCAGATTGTTCAGGTGGGAAAATTCCGACAGCCGAGAAAGGAGATCTCCCAGTTTTCGGTCGGACAGGGAGAGAGGGTCTCCCCCTGTCAGAATGACTTCCTTAATTTGCGGATTTTCTGCGATGTATGCGAACGCTGTTTCCATATCTTCAGCCGATGGCGCTCCTTCGGCGCGGCCGACGCGGTCCCTGCGAAAGCAATAGCGGCAATAGACGGGGCAAGAGAGCGTCGGCATCAGCAGTACCCGATCGGGATATCGATGAACCAGCCCCGGGACCGGAGAATGCGCCTCATCGCCGATCGGGTCAGCTAGTTCGTCCTCGGCTGCTTCAAGTTCGCGGATGTCCGGCACGAACTGTCGGGCAATGGGGTCGGCTGGGTCGGACGGATCGACCAGGGCGGCGACCCTGTCCGGGATGGCGACGCTGTATGTTGCGCGAACGGCGTCGATATCCTCCGCCGTGCCTTCCGGGATCAGACCGGCGGCCGCGATTTCGGAACCTGTTCGTAAAGTCGTCGTACCCAAGATGACGATCTCCCTGTAGTCCGGCATTATCACCACCATGTCACAGAACGAAACCCCGCAAGGTGGTCGAAACGTCGAAAACTGGTGGCGGCCTGTTGTGTTCGAGCAGCGGGCAGATCATCTGGTCCGTCGCGCAGATATGGTCAAAAGCCTGCGCGCTTTTTTCGATCGCAATGGATATGTTGAAGTCGAAACACCGGCGCTTCAGCTCTCGCCCGGAATGGAGCCTCACCTGTCGGCGTTCGAAACGCGCCTGATTGGATCACCGGGTGACGACCTGCTTCTTTACTTACATACGTCGCCAGAATTCGCAATGAAAAAGCTGTTGGCGGCCGGGATGCATCGGATTTTCCAGCTTGCTCGTGTCTATCGCAACGGGGAGCGGTCGGCAAAACACCATCCTGAATTCACCATGCTTGAATGGTATCGGACGCGAACAACCTGGCGCGAACTGGCGGATGAAACGGCGGAGCTGGTCAGAGCGGTATGCGGATCTGTCGCCCGGCGCGGTGAGAATATCTGCGATCTGGCGGGACCCTGGGAGTTCGTCTCGGTACAGGAAGCCTTTCAACGGGCGACCGGTATCGACCTGCTGGCCACGGCGCCTGAACCGTTATTTCCCGGGACGGATGCCCTGCGGTTCGCCGCCGACGGAGTAGGCGTGCGGACAGACGACGCGGATACCTGGGAAGATATCTTCTTCCGTATTTTTCTTGAACGCATCGAACCCGGACTGGGAACCGAGACGCCGACGGTTCTTCACTCTTATCCGGCCTCAATGGCGGCATTGGCGCGACTGTCACCGGAAGACGCGCGGGTATCGGATCGATTTGAAATATTTGTCTGTGGCATGGAACTCGCAAACGGATATGGCGAACTGACCGATGCCAAGGAACAGCGGGCCCGGTTTGCCGAAATGACCAAACAGCGTGTGGCGCAGGGGCGTTCGGCTATGTCGATGGACGAGGAGTTTCTGGCGGCGCTGGAAAGCGGAATCCCCGATTGTGCCGGCATCGCCCTCGGGTTCGATCGGCTGGTAATGCTGGCGACCGGGGCGGAGCGGATCGAGGACGTTCTATGGGCCCCGGTAGTGAATTTGGACTAAGCCGCGGCGGATCGATCCCGCAGAGCAGGCATGACCTGTTCACCGAACAACTGTACTGACCTCTGGATTTCCTCGCCCCTTAAATCACCAAAGGCAATCTGTGCGACCATATAGGTGGCTGACGCGGTGCGAAGTCGTTCACCGAGAAACTCTGCCACCTGATCGGGGGTTCCGGCGATTGCGCGGCCCTGCGTGGCCATGCCATCGTAATTGTCTGGACGCTGGTGTTTCGGGATCGCCAGATCATGACGCCGGAACAGCCAGTTGAAACTGTCATGCCACACTTTATAGGCGCGCTGGGCGGTTTCGACCGCACGCTGACCGTCAGGATCGACGTAAACGAAGATACCTAGCCCGATCAGGGGCAGCGTCTCCAGAGATCCGTGAGTATCTATCCATTCGTTGCGGAAGCTGTCGGCAAAGGTACGGGTTTCTTCCGCCGTATCAAGGCTGACGATGTTGCTGCCCATGCTGGCGGCGCGCTCGGCACTTTCCGTCGAATGCACGCCATACCAGAGTGGCGGGTGCGGCTTCTGATAGGGTTCCACCAGCAGCGGTACATCGTCTGCAGTCCGGAATTTTTCGAAGGTGTTTTTGCCGTCGTAGCCGCCGCCTGAAAGTGCGGCTAGGATACGATCCAGATTTTCGCGATAGGTTGCTTCTGCTTCTGCGTGATCATTGCCGAAATAGGCGGCTTCGATCGGCGAGGCGCCCCGGCCGAACCCGATTTCCAGCCGACCTTCGCTTAGTTGGTCGACCATGCAGATTTCCTGCACCAGCCGGAAAGGGTGATAGAGTGGCAGGGCGAAAACAAGCGGTCCGAACCGCAAACGTTTGGTGTTTTGGGCGACTGCAGACAGATAAACGGTCGGCGACGGCGCCATGCCCAGCGGTGTCGAATGGTGCTCGGCGATGTGGTAGCCCCGAAAACCAAGCGCATCCAGTTGCCGAACCAATTTCATCCGTTCGGTATAATATTCGTGAAGCGGCGCGCCGTTCGCGTCTACGTGGTCGAAAACCCCGAATTCCATTCCCATTCCCCAAATCTATCCCGGTTTTCCCGGGTTAGCTGCCGTCCATATTTGGCCGTTTCTTGTGATAACCGCTTTCGAAGTGGCCGCGCCCTTCCAGATCCCCCTGTTCGAAAATCCAGTTATAACCCCGGGGCGGGTTGGAGAGTATTTCCCAGCAATTGCCGTCCATGTCCCAGAATTTGAAACTATAGGTGCCGTGCTGTTCCACTGGGCGGGATATCTTGGTCAGGTTCCATTTATCGGCCATGTCCAGGGCGGTCTGGTAGGACCGGTCCACTTCTTCCGGCGTATCCACGTCCAGGCCGTTGTGATAATGGCGCGGCATCTCTTCCTTGTTCTTGATCTGAACGACCGCATACACGTGGTCGGTTCCAAGGCGGATCATCAGCGAGATCGGGCTGGTCTGGGTGGTCTCCAGACCTAGAAATTCTTCATAGAATTGCCTCGATTTCAGAAGGTTGTGACAGCCCAGCGTGCCGTGGGAGAGAAATCGGGTGCGGATGGCCGGTTGGAACGTTTTGATTTTGTTGGTCATGGCCATTTATCCTGCGGCGATACGTTAAGCCGCCAATTAGGCCTGAGGAATCCGGGTTTCGTCAATCGCCGCCGCGCGCGCACCCCATCGAGGCAGGCCTGGATCCCGTGTGCAGTGTTGAATTATCGCGTTGTGTCGAAATTCGCCTGCGCCAAGACTTTTCAAACGCCGTCGATGCGGTACCGACAACAATGATTGTCGCAGGCGCGGATAGACGTTCCATCTAAGATATTCCCATTGTTGGGTTGCCGGTGTCGCGGGCATTTACGTCAAGCGCCGGTTCGTTCACTAAAAGCCCTAACAGCCGCTGCTGGCCCGTCAGAATAGTTCCAGACGCCCCCCCCGACTGCAAGAAAATCCGCCCCGGTGTCAATAAGCGTCTCACAGTTGTCGACCGTGATACCGCCGATGGCGACGCAGGGTATGGTCATCATCTGCTGCCACCAGGACAGGATTTCGGTATCCGTTGGCGTTGTGATCTTTTTCGTGGTCGACGGAAAGAACGCACCGAAAGCTACGTAATCCGCGCCTGCCTCGCCTGCTTCGAATGCAAGGTCAAGCGAAGCCTTGCAGGTGACACCGACGATGGCGTCATCGCCGACGATCCTGCGCGCATCCCCATACGTTGTGTCTTCCTGTCCCACATGAACCCCATCGCACCCGGTATCTACGGCAAGGTCGGGGCGGTCGTTCATGATGAAGGCGACATCCCGGTACTGTGCGATCGGGCGCAAGACTTCGCAGGCCTGTCTGATTTCGTCGTCGGTCGCGTCTTTCAGCCGAAGTTGAAAAGAGGCAACCGGACCGGCGTCGAGAGCGGCTGTTAGCGTTTCGGCGAAGACAAATGCTCCGCCGTCAGGCAACTCCGGCGGCGAGATCAAATAGAGCTGACATGTCTCTGCGCGCATCTGCGGCGCCCGCAGCAATCAGGCTTTGTTCTGATATATCTTCACGATGTGGTCGAGCATCGCGAGCGCTTCTTCCTTTGGGCGCTGGAAAGTATTGCGGCCGATGATGGATCCGTTCCCTCCGCCATCACGAATGGCCGTTACCTCGGCATAAATACCGTCCAGATCCTTGGCCTCGCCTCCTGAGAAGACGACAATCCGCTGGCCGTTAAAGCAGGACTGGACCACGTGCTTGACCCGCTGTATCAGCGTTGCAACGGGAATTTTCTGAGCGTCGTAAACTTTTTGGGCGGCGTCTAAGAACATTGCATCCGTTGGCGGTTTGACCTTGATGATGTGCGCCCCGATCAGGGCCGCCATGTGGGCGGCATAGGCGCAGACATCCATCGCGGTTTCGCCTTCCTTGGTTACCATGCCGCCGCGCGGGTATGACCAGACCACGACGGCCAGACCCACGGCTTTGGCTTCCTCGGAAAGTTCACGAATCTCCTCGATCAGCTCGAACTGGTCTTCCGACCCCGGGTAAATCGTGAACCCGATGGCGGAACAACCGAGACGCAGCGCATCGGCGACCGACGCCGTGACTGCCTGGTCTTTATCGGTTGCGAGGGAATTCGCGGAATTGCATTTCAAGATCGTAGGAATAGCGCCTGCGTAGGTGTCGGCGCCCGCTTCAATCATGCCAAGCGGTGCAGCGTAGGCAGAAAGACCCGCGTCGACGGCAAGCTGGAAGTGATAGTGTGGGTCATATCCCGCCGGGTTGGGGGCGAAGCTGCGGGCGGGTCCGTGCTCGAACCCCTGATCTACCGGGAGAATGACCAGCCTGCCGGTTCCCCCCAATTTTCCATTCATCAATATGCGCGCCAGATTGGATTTTGTCCCCGGATTGTCGCTTTCATAACCGGCGAGGATTTTTTTGACTTTCTGACTGACGCGCATTGCTGTAATTCCTTCCGTGAACCAACGATATTCCTTACTCTAAACCCCGTCGAAGTTCAATTCATCCGGACGAGATGTTCCCCGGTTTTCTGCGTGTTCTAGTAGTTACTCAGTGAACCGATTCGGCCGAATAATTTTCAGCCGCTTTCGGTTGACCAGCCTTTCGCCGCCATCGTATGTTCCAAAAAGGTCAGCAAATCGGTGGGTTAGACAGGTTCGTGTCGAAACTGGATCAAGCGCAGCAACGCCTCGAGCGCGCGATATTAGAGCTAGAACGCGCTGAGAGTGCCCGAAAGCCGTCGGCAGGCTCAATAGATAAGGCTAATTCAGCGGCGGCGGCAGAGGCCCGTATTTCCGAACTCGAATCCCTGAACGCGGATATCAACCATCGACTGAACGTTGCCATCGATCACCTTAGCAAAGTGCTGGTCTCCTGAGATGGCCCAGGTCGACATCACCATCAACGGGCGGACCTACCAGATCGCCTGCGATGACGGCCAGGAAGAGCATCTCACCCAGCTTGGAGAATACGTCGACAAACGGGTGAAAGAACTGGTCGGTGCCGTGGGCCAGGTAGGCGACTCCCGCCTTCTGGTCATGGTATCGTTAATGATTGCGGATGAACTGGCAGAGACCTATGCCGATCTTAAAAAAGCCAGTGCGAATGGCGGTTCGTCTGTCAACGCTGAGGAACTGGAGGCGAAACTCGCCGGCGTAATTGATGCCGCGGCTGCAAAGATTGAAGCCGTTACACGCTCACTTGAATCCTAATCGCCGAAGTTGATTTCCCGTTTACCAATTATCATCTACCCTGCCGACGGCGGGGCTGTCCGGTGCGATGGGTCTTACATCCCTGGGGCCAATACAGTTCTCTCGGGAACTGCCTCTGCAGGGGTCGAGGCCTTTGTATGCGGTGCCCACCTGTCTCGTACAGGCCGCAGAGGATCACACAGACCGACGGCCGGGACGGCTCCGCCACGAATTTCTCGGCAATGATGAGATAGTGTAGTTGCCCGACACGGCCGATCAAAAATCCGATCTAAGGGACCGTGCCGAGGGCACTCGGCACAAGGTGCATGCTCAAGGATCCTCCGCCGCCGCTAGGCATCTCTGCGCGCGATTTTTCGATGCCTTGGGCGACCAGCTTACTGGAATTGTTATCAGCCTCTACTGGCCAACGCGGACCGAAATCGATGTGCGCCCTCTGATGGCCAATATGTCGGCAAAACCGGTTCAGGTCGCATTGCCAGTGATGGGGGATGAAGGTTCTCCTTTGAAGTTCCGTGCCTGGTCTCCAGGCGATGAGTTGGTTGCTACGCGATTTGGGGTCATGGAGCCGACGACTTCCGCTCCGGAGCTCCTACCGGACATCGTTACAGTGCCCTTGCTGGGCTTCGACCTGTATGGAAATCGCTTGGGTTATGGCGGTGGATATTATGACCGGACCCTGGCACATCTTCGCCAACAGGGAGAGGTTATCGCCGTAGGCGTTGCCTACGATGAACAGGAATGCCCTGTCATTCCCGTTGATGGGGGCGATGAACGTCTGGATATGGTAGTAACCGACAGGCGGATAATCCAGCCCGCTGATTAGGAACTGTTTGTATGCGTCTTTTAATGTGCGGCGATGTTGTCGGACGATCCGGCCGCAAGGTTGTTACGGACAATCTGAAAAAGCTCCGCGAACGTTATGCGATAGATTTCGTCATCGTAAATGGTGAAAACGCCGCGGGAGGTTTCGGAATTACCCCTAAAATCTGTAACGAGCTATTCGATGCGGGCGCGGACGCGATTACCACCGGCAATCACGTCTGGGATCAGCGCGATATCATTCCCCATTTCGATAAGGAACCGCGTCTGCTGCGTCCCGATAATTTTCCGAAGGGCACACCCGGCAAGGGGGTCGGCCAGTTTACCGATGCACGTGGTCGCAAGATTATCATTATGCATCTGATGGCGCGACTATTCATGGATCCGTTAGACGATCCGTTCGCGGCAGTGACGGAGATGCTGAATACTTGGCGGTTGGGCAGAAACACGGATGCTATTGTCCTTGATTTCCATGGCGAGGCGTCGAGCGAAAAAATGGCGATGGGACATTTTCTAGATGGCCGCGTGTCTGTCGTGGTCGGGACGCATACGCATATCCCGACAGCCGATGCGCAGGTGCTTCTCGGCGGCACCGGTTACATGACCGACATCGGTATGTGTGGCGATTACGATTCGGTAATTGGCATCCGCAAGGAAATCTCGGTCGAGCGTTTTGTCCGTAAGATGCCTACCGCCCGTATGGAGGCCGCGCAGGGTAATGCGACCATGTGCGCGGTTCTGATTGATATCGACGATGCCACCGGCCTCACGACGGATATTCGCCCGGTTCGCATCGGGGGGCGTTTGCGGGAAGAGTTGCCGGAATAAGCCTTCGGCGTCTGATGACGCCCTATTCCTGCCACATTGTTCGTCTAATAAAAGCAATCCTCTCAAAAGCGCGGAAATGTGGGGGTTCGTGCTCGCAATGACACCAGATATGGTATAGATTACCGCGGTTTGAAGGACTTCTCGGAGCGACCATGGCGGGCCATTCCAAATTCAAGAATATTCAGTACCGAAAAGGCGCGCAGGATGCCAAACGAGCCAAGGTTTTCACCAAGCTTATCCGCGAGCTGACGGTCGCAGCCAAAAACGGCGCAGACCCCGATGCCAATCCTCGTTTACGGGCGGCCATCGCTGCCTCGAAAAGCTCGAATATGGGTAAGGAGACCATGGAACGTGCCATCGCGCGGGGCGCCGGAAATGACGAGACCGAGCAATACGAAGAAATCCGCTATGAAGGTTACGGACCCAAAGGCGTTGCAGTCATCGTCGAAGCCCTGACAGACAATCGCAACCGCACCGCCAGCGATGTGCGCGCTGCCTTCACTAAATATGGCGGAAATCTTGGTGAAACCGGCAGCGTGAATTTCATGTTCGACCGGGTCGGCCAGGTAAATTACCTGGCCGATGTCGCAAGCGCAGAAGAGATGTTCGAAGTTGCGCTTGAATTCGGTGCGCAGGACGTCGAATCAACAGACGACGGCCACGAAATCTCCTGCGACCCGAATGGTTTCAATGATGTGCGCGACGGCCTTGAATCAAAGTTCGGAACCGCCGAATCGGCGGAACTAACCTGGAAGCCGCAAAACACGATTGAACTGGACGCGGACAGCGCCAAGACAATGCTCAACCTGCTGGAAGCGCTGGAAGACAATGACGACGTGCAGAAAGTGTCTTCCAACGTCGAAATCGATGATGCCGTCATGGCTGAACTTGCGGGCTGAGGAAGGACAGGGATGGGCATTCGGCTGATCGGCTTCGACCCGGGATTGCGCCGCACGGGCTGGGGCGTGATTGAGGTCCACCGCAACGGCCTAGTCCATATTGCGTCCGGCGCGGTCACATCCAACAATAAAAATTCCCTGGCGGATCGTCTGTCAGAGTTGTTCGACAGCCTGCTAGAGGTCATCGCGATCCATGCGCCGGCAGAGGCAGCCGTCGAAGAGACGTTCGTAAACAAGAACCCATCTTCAACACTGAAGCTCGGTCAGGCACGGGGTGCGGTTATGCTGGCGCCGGCCCAATGCGGTGTGCCGGTAGCGGAATATTCCGCCAACCTAATTAAAAAATCTCTGGTCGGGAACGGCCATGCAGACAAAACCCAAGTTCAGGCAATGGTGCAAATCCTGCTTCCAGGCGCGAAGCCGGAGACGAAGGATGCGGCCGACGCGCTCGCCATCGCAATTTGTCATGCCCATCACCGGCGGGCACCGGCATTGGTATCTGCAGAAAGGTCGACCGCATGATCGCCAAGCTGACAGGGTTATTGGATTCAGTCGGCGATGACTGGGCCGTCCTAGATGTTGGGGGGGTGGGCTATCTGGTTTTTTGCTCCACGCGAACCCTGTCGCAATTGCCTGGCAGTGGTGAAGCCGTCTCCTTCGTCATCGAAACGCATATTCGTGAAGACCACATCCATTTGTATGGATTTCTTGAACAGGCGGAAGGTGAATGGTTCCGTTTGCTGACCACCGTGCAGGGCGTTGGAGCAAAGGTGGGCCTGGGCATTCTGTCGGTACTGGCGCCAAAGGATTTATCCGATGCCATTCTGGCACAGGATAAAGGCATGATTACACGCGCGCCCGGTGTTGGGCCGAAGCTGGCGGCGCGTATTCTGAGCGAACTTAAAGACAAGGTCGGCGGACTGGAACAGTTTGCGCCCGCTGCTGCCGCGGCGGTGTTTGCCGAAGACGGCGCCGCGCGTGGCATTCTCGACGATGCGGTTTCCGCGTTGGTTAATCTAGGATATCCGCGGGGCGAGGCATTCGGTGCTGTCACTGGCGTCATGCGGACCATGCGCGACGACGCTACTGTTGAAGATCTCATTCGTGTCGGTCTTAAGGAATTGACGGCATGAGCGACGATCGCGCTGTTGCCCCGGTGTTTGCAGAAGATGATTATTCGGAAGCCCATGTGCGCCCACAGCTTCTGGACGACTTTGTCGGTCAGCCGGGGTTGCGGGACAATTTGCGCGTCTTTGTCGAGGCAGCCCGCGGTCGCCGCGAGGCGATGGATCATGTCTTGTTTTTCGGGCCGCCGGGTCTGGGAAAGACGACCTTGGCCCAAATCGTTTCGAGGGAACTTGGCGTCGGTTTCCGCGCTACGTCCGGGCCGGTGATTGCCAAGGCCGGTGATCTTGCCGCGATACTGACCAATCTGGAACCGCTGGATGTTCTGTTTATCGATGAGATTCATCGGTTGAACCCGGCGGTAGAGGAAATCCTTTATCCAGCAATGGAAGACGGCAAGCTGGATCTGATTATCGGCGAAGGCCCGTCGGCACGATCCGTACAGATCGAATTGCCTCCCTTTACGCTGGTCGGTGCGACCACCCGGTCCGGTCTGCTGACAACGCCGCTACGCGAGCGGTTCGGTATTCCGCTGCGACTGGAATTCTATGACGTCAAAGATCTGGTTCAGATTGTCCGGCGGGGCGCCGGTGTGCTGGGTCTGACGGTTACCGACGACGGCGCGAAAGAAATCGCCGCCCGCTCCCGGGGAACCCCCCGGGTGGCAGTGCGTTTGTTACGGCGGGTGAGGGATTTTGCCGGGGTAGCGGGCGCTGCCGCGGTCGATGCGAAAATTGCGGACGAGGCTTTGGGGCGCCTGCAGGTGGACAAGATCGGTCTTGATTCAATGGACCGACGATACCTTTCCAGCATCGCTGAAACTTATGCCGGCGGGCCCGTCGGCGTCGATACGCTGGCGGCTGCGCTGTCCGAACAACGCGACGCCATCGAAGAAGTGATCGAGCCCTTCCTGCTCCAGTCCGGATTGCTTCAACGGACCCCACGCGGACGGATGCTGACCCTGAATGCCTATCGCCATCTCGGTGTGCCTGCGCCCAAAGGGCACGACACCCAGCTCGACCTTTTGGGGACCGGGGTGGACGATGAGTAAAATATCGGTGCCGCATGTCTATCCCGTTCGGGTGTACTACGAGGACACCGACGCCGGAGGGGTTGTTTATTACAGCAATTATCTGAGATTTGCTGAGCGCGCCCGCACCGAATTGTTGCGCGATGCCGGGATCGATCATGTTACCTTGATGGACGAAGACGGTCTGATGTTTGCGGTCCGCCGGTGCGAGGCGGAGTACGTCAAACCGGCGCGGCTGGACGATGCGTTGGAAATTCGGACGACCTGCATCGAAGCGACCGGCGCTAGTTTCTGGTTGGAACAACTGGTGCAGCGGGCGGGCGAAACTCTGGTAGAAATGAAACTTCGGCTGGTCTGCCTGAAATCTGACGGACGGCCGGCCCGCTTACCCAAAAAATTAAAAATCACGTTCGGAAACATGTCCGGACCGATAACGCAAAACTAGGCTACCAACGGAAAACCGAATGGAATCAACAGCAGTTCAGTCCGCCGCGCTTGCAGGCTCTGTCTCCGGGGATTTGTCGATTTGGGGACTTTTTTTGCAGGCCGACTTTATTGTCAAGGCCGTCATGATTGCTCTTATTCTGGCATCGTTCTGGTGCTGGGCGATCATCTTCGAGAAAATCATGCGCATGCGGCGTCTCCGGCGTCAGGCATCCCAGTTCGAGGAAAGCTTCTGGTCGGGCGGCTCTCTGGACGATCTGTTCGACCGGATCGGATCACGCCCCATCGATCCTATGTCGGCAATCTTTTCGTCTGCCATGCGGGAATGGCGTCGATCTACATCGCGGGGCGGCCGCGACGGCGAGGCATCTCATCAGAGCCTATCCGAGAGGATTGACCGGGTTATGCAGATCACGCTGAACCGGGAGCTGGAACAGCTTGAACGCTATATGACATTCCTTGCATCCGTCGGATCGACGGCGCCGTTTGTCGGCCTTTTCGGAACGGTGTGGGGTATCATGAACAGCTTTACCGCCATTGCCTTGTCGAAAAATACCTCGCTAGCTGTCGTTGCGCCGGGGATCGCAGAGGCGTTGTTTGCAACAGCACTGGGGCTCGTTGCCGCGATCCCGGCCGTGATCGCGTACAACAAGCTTTCCACCGACATTAATAGATATGCTGGGCGCCTGGAAGCGTTCGCTGGCGAATTCGGGGCAATCCTCTCGCGCCAGAGCGAAGATGACGGAGCCTGATTGATGGCGATGATGACCGGTAATCGGGGAGGCCGTGGCCGTGGTCGGGGCGGTTATATCCCGATGAGCGAAATCAACGTCACGCCTTTTGTGGATGTTATGCTGGTGCTACTGGTCGTGTTCATGATTACCGCGCCACTGCTGACCGTCGGTGTGCCGGTCGACCTGCCAAAAACGGATGCCTCGCAGATGGTCGGGCAGGATGAACCGCTTGTTATCAGCGTGAATGCGAAAGGCGAGGTGTTTGTTCAAGAAACACAAATTGCGCTGGACCAGCTTGTGCCGAGGCTGACGGCGATAACGGCAAATAAAAAAGACACGCGCATATTTTTACGCGGCGACAGGGCGATCGCCTACGGCAAGGTGATGGAAGTAATGGGGACAGTGAATCTGGCGGGTTTTACCCGCGTGGCGCTCTTGACCCGCTTGCCGCAGGATAACGAGGCCGGAGGTAAGAAGTGATCCATGCGGTCTGGAGCCTCTATTTCCGCGCTGCTGCACACCGTGGTGATCATTCTGATCGTCGTTGGGCTGCCCGATATTCTGAAGTCGGAACGTCAGCCACTAGTTGCGATTGCGGTGGAAGTGGTTACCCCGGAAGCACTGAAAAAAGAGCGGGTGAAAAAGGCGCCGCCAAAGCCCGCACCGAAGAAATCTCCCCCCAAAACCCAACAACCAAAAGCTGTGAAGAAGCCGCCACCGCCTCTGGAGCCGCCGAAACAGCAGGCCAAGCTCGTCGAACCCGCCCCGAGGCCTGTCGAAAAACCAAAACCGGAACAAAGGGCCGAACCCGTGCCCGTTCCGAAACCAAAGCCAAAGCC
>CAJWUK010000043.1 GCA_913047365.1 uncultured Alphaproteobacteria bacterium
GCCGGTCGGCGGCATATTCGCGGGTCCGAGATATCGCCGACTGCACCAGCATGGCCGCCAGCGGGGCCAGGATCATGATCAGTATAGTGCCGACAATTCCCAGAGGATTGTTGCGGCTGCCGCCGAAAAACAGGGCGAAATTCGCCAGCATAGAGATCGCGCTGGCGACGGTGGCAGTGATGGTCATGATCAGCGTGTCGCGGTTTTGCACATGGGCTAGTTCGTGGGCCATAACGCCTGCGACCTCTTCATCGGAAAGAATGCTCAGTAATCCGGTGGTTGCCGCGACCGCCGCGTTTTCGGGATTGCGTCCGGTGGCGAAGGCATTGGGTTGGTCGTTTTCGATGATGTAGACCCTGGGCATCGGCAGCTCCGCCCGCCGGGAAAGTTGTTCGACCACGCGGTACAGATCCGGCGCGCTCCGGGCATTGACCTTTTTCGCACGGTACATGGAAAGGACCATCCGGTCCGAATTCCAGTAGGCGAACACATTCATTGCCAGCGCGATCGCGAATGCGATCAGCATACCCGTTGGTCCGCCGAGCAAAAAGCCGATGCCGACAAAAAGCACCGTCATTGTGGCGAGCAGGAATGTGGTCTTCACATAATTCATCTTGTTTCCGTCCAATAAATATGGTGTTTGCGGGCGGGGCATCAAAAAAACCTTAGTTGCACGGGAAAAGGGCTCATTCTATCGTCCAGCCCGATCGATGGGGGATTATTCTGCCCGGATCGTCTCCAATGGTGGAGCGCTCGGGGAATGCCGGCCCCAACCCCGGAAACCAATAAGGGACTGCAACGCTTGAGCGGTCAGCGGATATTACGAAACGCGATGATGCTGGGCTCGGCACAGGTGCTGTCGATGCTTGCGGGCCTGGTCTCGACCGCTTGGGTGGCCCGGGCGCTAGGGCCGGAGGTATACGGTATCCTTGGGTTCGGCGCCGCCTTCGTTTCCTATTTTGCCTATGTCGTGGTGTTCGGTACCGATTTCTTTGGCAACCGCGAAGTCGCCTCCGCGCCAGACCGGGCGGGGTACGTCGTGTCTTCCATATTAAGCGTTCGTATAGTTTTGCTGGGTCTGGTGTCGATATTGTATCTGCTTGCGGTGGCGGCCTCCGGGCAGCCGGAACCCGTCGCCATTGTTATGGTGATCCAGATTCTGGGTTTGTTTTCGGCTGGGTTCGCCATCGATTTTCTATTTCAAGGTCTGCAACGTCTCGGTCCGGTCGCACTTCGCCAATCGGGTGCCGCTCTGCTGTCGCTTTTGGTGATCCTGCTGCTGGTCGACACCCCGGAAGATATCTACGCCGCCGCGGCCATCCCGTTCTCCGCGACGGTGATCAGCGCCCTGGCTCTGGCCTGGTTCGCACGGCGCACCGTGCCGGATATCGGTGTTTCCCTCGATTCCGCGGCAGTGGCGAATGTACTGCGGTCCAGTGGGCCCATCGCAATCGCCGGGTTTTTGGGGCTGATCTACATGAGTGCCGACATTGTCATACTTGGGTTCCTTCGCCCCACCGAAGAGGTCGGCATCTACGCCGCCGTCAGTCGCCTGTTCATCCTATCGCTGTTTGCCGGCGAAATCGTGACCGCCGTCTTTTCCCCGGCCTTGTCCGCCGCGTGGCCGGAGCCTGCCGACATGAAGTCGGTCTATGACAAGCATCTGCGGGTCGGAAATTTTCTGGGGGTGCCCGTCTGTGCCTCCATTGCCGCGTTTCCCGAAACCCTGATTCTGATCGTCTTTGGCGACGCGTTTCTGGCCGGCGCGCCGTTGCTACGGATACTCGCACTAGCGGCGGTGTTCAGCTATCTCGGGATGGCGGGCCTCGCCGCCCTTATCGCGTGGCGCGACCAGAAAATGCAGGTTGCCGTTTATGCCACGGCGGCAGGGCTTAACGTTTTGCTAAACATCTGGCTTATCCCGCGCCATGGCGCCCTGGGCGCGGCCTATGCCACCCTGCTGGCCCAGTTGGCGATGACCTTGTTCGTCTGGATGCGTATCCGGTGCAGGTTCCGCGTTCTGGAAATCCGGGCGCCGGGCCTTATTCTGGTCATCGGTACGGCGAGTTTCTTTGCCGCGTGGCTGATCTTTGGAGCGCTTCCCAAGGATCGCCTTTACGGGGCCTTCTGGTTGTGGCCGACTGTTTTGTCGGGGATTGCTGTCGCCCTATATTTCGCCGTGCTGCTGGCCTTGAAAGTGATCGACCGCACGGAACTGATGGCCTTGCTGCCCGGTAAAAACCATTCTGATAGAGGCACTGCTGAATGAACGAGAAAGACGCGAAGACCGAAAATATCGATAAAGAGGCCGCCGCTCCGGCCGGCGGCGCGAAAGAAGAGAAGAAACCCGCTCCGGAGAGAGAAATCGGCGGCCGCGGTGGCGCCGACCCGACCCGGTTCGGCGACTGGGAAAAAGACGGCCGCTGCGTGGATTTTTGAACCTGTTTGAATCCGCCGTAAAAAGACAGGACCACTATATAGACTCGGTTCAAGCGGTTGGGGGTGGTTCTCCAAAACCCCCAAGCGAATCACTTAGAGCCCTGATTTTCAACGATTCCTTTGTTGTAAAAACGGCGAATGTTCACTTTTTGTGCATGGGTTATGCGTAAAATGTTCGCTAAAATTCGCGATACCCTTAACCGTCAACGATTTTGCCTGTTGTCCACTAGGTCGTAGACCACGGCGGGTTCGGCGAGGGTCGTGGTGTCACCGAGTTGGTCGTGTTCATTGGCGGCTATCTTGCGCAGGATGCGGCGCATGATCTTGCCAGACCGGGTCTTGGGAAGGCCGGGCGCCCACTGGATCAGGTCGGGGCTGGCGATGGGACCGATTTCTTTCCGCACCCACTGCACCAATTCGGTGCGCAGTTCGTCTGACGGCGCCTCGCCCTCCATAAGGGTGACATAGGCGTAAATGCCCTGGCCCTTGATGTCGTGCGGATACCCGACGACCGCGCTTTCCGCGACCTTCGGATGACTCACCAGCGCGCTTTCGACCTCTGCCGTGCCCATGCGGTGACCGGATACGTTGATCACGTCGTCGACGCGGCCGGTAATCCAGTAATAGCCATCCTCGTCCCGGCGGCAGCCGTCGCCAGTGAAATAATTACCCTTGTAGGAAGAGAAATAGGTCTGCACGAACCGGTCGTGATCACCGAACACGGTGCGCATCTGGCCGGGCCAGGAATCAGTCAGGATCAGATTGCCCTCGGTTGCATCTTTGAGAACATTGCCCTCGGCATCGACGATTTCCGGTTTGATCCCGAAGAAAGGCTTGGTGGCGGAGCCCGGCTTTAGTTTGGTCGCGCCCGGCAGCGGAGTAATTAGGATGCCGCCGGTTTCGGTCTGCCACCAGGTATCGACGATGGGGCAGCGGCTTTGGCCGACCACGTCGTAATACCACATCCAGGCTTCGGGATTGATCGGCTCACCCACGCTGCCCAACAGGCGCAGGGATTTGCGGCTGGTAGCTTCCACCGGGCCGTTGCCCTCGCGCATCAGAGCGCGGATTGCTGTTGGCGCGGTATAGAAAATATTGACGTCGTGCTTGTCGCAGACCTGCCAGAAGCGCGAGAAATCTGGGTAGTTGGGCACGCCTTCGAAGATCAGGGTGGTCGCACCATTGGCCAGCGGGCCATAGACGATGTAGCTGTGACCCGTTATCCACCCGACATCCGCCGTGCACCAGTAGATGTCGCCGTCGTGATAATCGAAAACGTATTCATGCGTCATCGACGCATAGACCATGTAGCCGCCGGTGGTGTGCAGCACGCCCTTGGGCGTGCCGGTGGAGCCGGACGTGTAAAGAATGAACAACGGGTCTTCGGCACTCATTTCCTCAGGCGGGCAGTCGGCCGAGGCGATGGTCATCTCGTCCTCGTACCAGACATCGCGCCCGTCTTCCCAGCCGACATCGTTGCCGGTTCGTTTGACGACGATGCATTTCTTGATCGTCGGACACTGTTTCAGCGCCTCGTCCACATTACCTTTCAACGGGATCGGGCGGCCGCCGCGAATGCCTTCATCCGCGGTGACGATTAAGGACGAGTCCGAATCGTGAATGCGGCCGGCAATGGAATCCGGGGAGAACCCGCCGAAAATTACGGAATGGATAGCGCCGACCCGCGCGCATGCCAGAACCGATACGGCAATTTCCGGAATCATCGGGAGATAGATCGTGACCCGGTCGCCTTTTTTCACGCCGTTAGATTTCAGTACATTCGCGAATTTGCACACCTCCTCGTGTAGTTCGCGATAGGTCAGCGTTTTGGAGTCCGTCGGCTCGTCCCCTTCCCAGATGATGGCGACTTGATCGCCGCGGGTCTCCAGATGCCGGTCTAGGCAGTTTACGGACGCATTCAGCGTGCCGTCGTGATACCAGCGGATATGCACGTCGTCATAGGCGTAGGAGACGTCCTTTACCTGGGTATAGGGCTTCATCCAGTCAATCCGTTTGCCGTGCTCGCCCCAGAACCCTTCAGGATCGCTGACCGATTGCGCGTACATTTCCTCGTATCTGGCCTTGTCAGCCAGGGCGCGTTCCGCCCATTCTGCAGGTACCGGAAAAAGCTCGTTGTCGGACATGATGGTCTTCCTCGGATCGGTTCAGCGTCAACACGCCGATAAGGTCAAATTATGTTGGTTTCAGCTTTCATCGGCAAGGTAGATACCACGGTCGCCGACCGTCACCTTGATTGAAGTCAACGCCTTCCCCGGGCAGGGACCGTTGATGCACACACCGTCATCGATGTTGAACAGGGCGCCGTGCATGGAACAAAGTATCTGATTCTTGTCGTAGGATAGGAACGCGTGCGGCTTCCAGTCCAGCGGCGCGCCGTAATGGGGGCAGAAATTGCGGTAGGCAAAAACCTCGTCACCCTGCCGGACCACGAAGAACGGTTCTGTCCCGTCGATGTCTTCGAAGCCCCGGCTACCGGGATCGTCGATCTCGTCCAGTCGGCAGAGAAATACCGGGTCAGTCACGCGGGCGTACCGGTTGTCAGGGTTTGACGCCCGCCATCTTGCACAGCAGCTTCCATTCGTCCTTGCCGACGGGTACGACCGACAGCCGCGATTGTTTAACCAGCGCCAGATTGGCGAGCTTCGGCTCCGCTTTGATGTTGGCCAAGGTGACCGGCGTCTTGACCGGTTCGATCGCTTTCACGTTCACCATGCCGAACTTGCCGGTTTTATCCGTGTGGTCCGGGTAATGTTCCTTTGCCACCTCGACGATGCCGACGATCTGTTTTTCGTTTACCGAATGATAGAAGAAGCCTTTGTCGCCCTTCTTCATGGCTTTCATATTGTTATTGGCCTGATGGTTGCGCACCCCGTCCCATTCGGCGGTGCCTTCCTTCACCTGATCGTCCCACGACCACGCGCTTGGTTCGGATTTGAAAAGCCAGTACTGCATCGGCCTTATCCTTCATCAAATTGAGTTCTGTGAATACATCAGCGAGGGGCGAAAGGGAACGACCTGACATTTGTCAGGCGGTGCCTCCCGCCTCGCTGTCGCGCCAGACAACCGGGAAAATATCCTGATTGGCGGGAAAAGATCCGGGGACAAGCCCCGCCGCCGCTTCCTCTTCCGTGCCGGGAACCGTGAAAGATGTTCGCCGGGCGGCCCAGGTGGCGTCACCGCCAAAATACCGGATCGACAGCGCCACCCGGCGGGTATCCAGCGAGGTGTTGGGTCCGGCCCCGTGAACCGTCATCGGGTGATGAACCAGGCAATCGCCCGGTTCCATATCCCAGCTAAGGAAAGTGTAGTCAGGATTATCGAATTCCTTGTGAAAGGCTGGGCAGGGCGGAAATTCACGCGCTTCGCCCTTAACGAAATCCTCCCGCGGCGGCGCGGGATCGGGGCGGTACATGGTTTTTTCCTTGTGCGAACCGGCGACGTAAACAAGTCCGCTGCTCTCCTTGGTGACCCGCGTCAGGGCTATCCAGACCGAGGCGATGTGATCACCATTGAAGGGCCAGAAAGGCAGATCGTGGTGCCAGTCGGTCGGTGCCTGGGTTCCCGGTTCCTTGACGAAAAGCTGGTCGTAGAAATACCTGACTTCGCCCAGGCGCATCAGGCGGGCGCATATCTCCGCAGCAGGGGAATCGCGCATGATGTCTGCGAAACCCGGTATGGTTCGCGCCATATGGCTGCTGACGATGGTGCGCCCAGGCCCGCCATCGGCGTCGTTGGCTACATGCAGAATACCCTGCGTTCCCGACATGTAATCGAGACAGACATTAAATGTTGCTTCCACCTGCTCCGGCGAGAACTGGTTGCGGATGCACACCACGCCGTCGCGTTCGTAGGCTTGGATTTTTTCTTCGGAAATCGGGTGTATGAGGGTCATCAGTCCGTCTCAGTCCGCAACGGCCGCGCTAGCAGCGCGCCGATGACCGCATCGATTTCCGCCCCCCGGTTCAACAGCGCATTGACGGCGGCTGTGATGGGCATGTCGATTTCAAGTTCTTCGGCCAACGCTACTGCGGCACTGGCGGTATATACGCCTTCGGCCACCGAATTTCGTTCTTCCAGAATTTCCGCCAGCGTGCGTCCCTGTCCCAACGCCAGGCCAAGCGAATAATTTCTCGATTGTGTGCTGGTGCAGGTCAGCACCAGGTCGCCCAGGCCGGACAGACCGGCCATAGTCTCACTGCGGCCGCCTTTGGCAACGCACAATCTTGTCAGTTCGGCGAGGCCCCGGGTGATCAGCGCGGCGCGTGCGTTGTCGCCGAAACCGCATCCTTCGGCGATACCGCAGGCGATGGCGAGAACGTTCTTGATTGCCCCGCCGATTTGGGCGCCGGTCACGTCGACGGCGGAATAGGGGCGAAACCGGGCGGAACTTAGAGCGTCTGCCACACGTTGTGCCGCCGTGATGCTATCGGCGGCTAAGGTCACTGCCGTCGGCGATCCGCCGGCGACCTCTGCCGCGAAGGTTGGGCCCGAAAGTACCATTACCGGGTTTGCCGGAAACAGGGCCGAGACCGCTTCGCTCATCAGCGCGCGGGTGTCCTGTTCGATTCCCTTGGCGCAGATCACCAGCGGCGTCGCGGGTGATAACGCGTCCGCCAGAGGACCGACCGTGCGACGCAAATGCTGGGCCGGCGCGGCAAGCAACACAATATCGGCGTCCGCTGTATCGGATAAATCGGCGGTCGCGCGGATGTCGGGGTCCAGTTCCCGGCCCGGCAGGTACACGCTGTTTTCATGGCCGATGTTGATGCTGTCGGCGACATCGGCCTCATACGCCCAGATCAGGACTTCGTTGCCGGCGCGCCTGGCGGCAACCGCCAGAGCGGTGCCCCAGGCACCTGCGCCGATAATCGAAATCTCCACCGGCATATTATTCGTGCCGCTCGGGCGTCAGATTGATGGCGACCGAAATCCTGCTACCGTCGCCGCGATAGGGGCGAACGGCGTGAGATAGCCAGGACGGAAAAATCAGCATCATGCCGGCGCGGGGACGCACCAGTTCGCTGGCCCCGATAGACTGTCCGCCCGGCATGGCGACGGCAAGGTTGGGCGCCAGCATCGCCGGCGCGACGCCGCGCGGATCCTGAATTTCGAACTCCCCGCAAAGCTCAGGGTTTTCTGCAGCGCCACCGTCATCGACGTAATAGCTTGCCGACCAGTAGGCGCCGGGATGGGTATGAAATTCGTTGCCGTGGCCGTCCCGGTTGATGTTGGCCCAGGCGTTGGCAAGCCAGTTCAGGGTGACTGGCCGACCCGTGCGGTCGGTGGTTGCCTGGCCCGCGACCGCGCGCACGGCATCCAGCACTACCTTGAACGCCTCGCCGCCCCAGTTTTCCATTTCCCAGTCTGACTGCCAGCCGCCTAAATTGCTGTGCTGGGTTCCATTGTCGGATTTTTCGCGTTCCAAAATTACCTGCTTCAGTTCCGTGTTCAGGGCGTCGGCGTCCGGCAGCACGCATTCAATTACCGGGGTCGGGAATATTCCCCGGATGGAAGCATTGGCCTCCCGGTTGGGCTTATCGTTCATGCGCGATCAGTTCACCGATTGACGGGAAAGGAAGTCGCCGACCTCCTTGTTGTATTCGTCGATCAGAATATGGTTCATGAAATGACCGCCGGTCGGCAGAATTACCTTTTCCGCGCCGCTGACGCCGTCGGCCAGCTCGTCCGACAAATAGCGCGGCGTGACCATGTCGTCCTCCGCCACGATCACCAGGGTAGGCATGCAGATATCGCCCATGTGGTTGCGCCTGTCATAGGCGCAAATGGCATTGATCCGGCTTTCCATGATCTCGACCGGCTGGTCGGCGCCGGCGAGGTAGCCTTCAAGCTCTGCGATCTTTTCCGGGTTCTGAGTGATGTACCAGGGCGGCAGCAGCGTCAGGATCGAATGGCGGGCGTATTCCAGCGTGCCTTCTCGCGACAGCACGCCCTTACGCGCCGCAAAAGCACGGTTGAAATATTCATCCTGCCCCGCCCAGGTGGCGCTGAGCACCAAGGACGCCAGACGGTCCGGGTAATCCTGAGCGACGATCTGACCCATCGCGCCGCCGGTGGAATGGCCGACCCAATGCGCCTTTTCGATACCTAGCGCGTCCATCAGCCTGATCGCATCGGCCGCCATCTGGTCGACCGAATAGTCAATGACCGAATATGTGCTTTGTCCACAGCCGCGGTGGTCGTGGGCGATGCAGCGATAAATTTTAGAAAAATAGGGAACCTGCTGGCCCCAGACTGCAGCGCCGCCGCCAAGGCCTGGCACAAACATCACCGGATCGCCACTGCCGGTTTCCTCGTAATAAATCTCGGCATCGCCGATATCGACCTTTGGCACAAAATTTCCTTTGTTGGGGTTATCGGGGTTTTTCAATCAGGTGTCGTTCATGCCCATAGACCGCTCGATCGCTACCACGTCGGTCGGCCGCTCGAACGGTTCGGGTGCTGGCTCTCCACCCGTGCGTGGACGGCCGATAGTCTCGAAGAAATCTTCTAGCCCTGCGGGAGTGATCACCCACATCATCACCAGGTCATCGTCGCCATCATTATAAATCGCGTGTTTGACGTCGTAGCCCAGGAAACAGGCCGATCCCGGCCCAATGTCGTGGCGTTTACCGTCGACCATAAGATGGCCCTTACCCCTGAAGCAGATCTGCAGTTCCACCTGATCAGCATGGGAATGTTCGCGCACGTGGCTCCCGACGGCGATGGTCTGGTACCCCATCGAAACGTCGTTGAATTTGGTGTTACCAGGATAGAGTTTCGGCTCGGCATGGCCGTTGGCCGGCATGGGCTGCCAGAAACTGGGGCCCTCGCCCGGCTGCATCACAACCGCGTGTCCGCGGCAACCTTCGGAACCGCTCATCTGCCTTCTCTCGATAGAATGACGTTGACTATGTGGTACATCTTACGATGAACTTCTCCAATGCCAAACCGTGTGCTGAGATGATTTGTATTGCTCTTCTGACGGATCTTTCGGTTCCGTCCGCCGGACAGAGGGCGGACAGGCGGCCCATCCCGAGCGCCACCCTTACGGACCGGCATCATCTTGATGCCCGACTTTATCGTCTGTGATCCCATTCAAGACGGCCAGCCGGTTTCGCTGCTGGCGGACTACATATTTGCGGATGTCGGTTTTCATGCCCTCTATCCGCCCGCCCGTCATCTGTCCGCGAAGATAAGAACCTTCGTTGATACCCTGGCCGAACATTTCTAGCCGGCGCGCTATTGGCTGATCGGATAGCTGCGTCCGTCGCCCGGTAAATCAGGCGCGCAACTCCTCCAGCGGCCAGCGAGGCCGGGGGGCGAAATCCATGTCGTCGGTCAGGCCGATGCGCAGGCGTTCGATCCCCGCCCAAGCGATCATGGCGCCGTTGTCGGTGCACAGCGCGTGCGGCGGGGCGATAAAGCGAAACCCCGTCAGGGCGCAGAGGCTCGCAAGCTTTTCCCGCAGCACCGTATTGGCGGCGACGCCGCCGGCGACGACCAGGGTGTTCCCGTCCGGATGATCTTCGCTGAACTGTTGAATCGCGTTGGCGCAGCGGTCGGCAATTGTTTCCGCCACCGCTCCCTGGAACGAGGCCGCGATATCGGCGGCGTCAGTATCCGACAGGGATTCGCCGTCGGATTTCAGAATTGCCTGCCGGATGGCGGTCTTCAGGCCCGAGAACGAAAAATCGCAACCGAGGCGGCCCTTCATCGGGCGCGGGAAGTCAAACCGTCTTGCATCGCCTTTAGTTGCCGCTGCTTCTATCGCAGGCCCGCCGGGAAACCCGAGGCCCATCATCTTGGCGCATTTGTCGAACGCTTCGCCCACCGCGTCGTCGACTGTCGCCCCCAGCATCGTGTAGTGGCCAACGCCTTCCACCGAAAGCAGCTGGCAATGACCACCGGATACCAGCAACAGCAGATAGGGAAACGCCACATCATCGGTCAGCCGGGCGGTCAGCGCGTGGGCTTCCAGATGATTGACGGCGATATAGGGAATTTCCGCGGCGGCTGCCAACGCCTTTGCGGTCATGGTGCCGACGATGACGCCACCGATCAGTCCCGGCCCGCCGGTGGCAGCGATACCGTGTAGGTCCGTGGGAGCCAATTCCGCCTGGGCCAGCACTTCGCGCACCACCCCGTCCAGGATGTCCAGATGTGCCCGAGCCGCGATCTCCGGCACCACGCCGCCGAACGCCCGGTGTTCGTCTAGTTGCGAATAGACGACGTTGGCGAGGATTTCCCGGTCGTCACGCACAATGGCGGCTGCGGTTTCGTCGCAGCTTGTTTCTATTCCCAGAACAATCATGGCGGCGACCCTATCCCAGTCGTCCATTCGTTTCCACGGAAAGCTATATTCGGATAAGTTGTTTGTATGGAAAATGCACGCGTCCGGGTAGGTACCCGTGCCAGCCCGCTAGCCCTGTGGCAGGCCAACGAGGTGGCACGGCGTCTTGCCCAATCTCACCCCGATCTGCGCGAAGATGGCGCAATCGACATTGTTGAAATCCGCACCAGCGGCGACCGATTGCAGCAGGGCACCCTTACCAATTTTGGCGGTAAGGGGCTGTTCACAAAGGAGATCGAGGAAGCGCTCCTGGAAGAGCGCATCGATATCGCCGTGCATTCCATGAAGGATGTACCGACATGGTTTCCCGACGGGCTGAAAATCGATTGCGTGCTGCCCCGCGCGGATTGCCGGGATGCCCTGATTGCGGGCGGCATCGTTTCTATCGCCGATCTGCCCGAAGGCGTGACCGTGGGCACCGCGTCGCTGCGGCGGAAGGCAATGCTGCTGCATAAGCGGCCCGATCTGCAGGTGGTGCCGCTCCGCGGTAATGTGGACACGCGCCTCGGCAAGGTCGTTGCGGGAGAGGTCGATGCCACGTTTCTGGCGCTGGCCGGCTTGAATCGTTTGGGGCGTGGAGATACCGGCGCCGTACCCGTGCCGGTGGAAGACATGCTGCCTGCCGTCTGTCAGGGGATTGTCGGGGTGGAACGCCGGTCCGCTGATGATCGCGTGGCGGCGTTGCTGAAACCGCTGAACGATTCCGATGCGGCCATCTGCGCCGCTGCCGAACGTACCTTACTGGCAGAACTGGACGGGTCCTGCCGCACACCGATTGCCGCCCTGGCCGAGCCGTCGAATGGCGAGATGCGTTTTCGTGCCGCCATCGTGCGACCGGATGGCAGTGAACTTCTGGAAACCGAACGCGCCGGGCCTGTCACGGATGCGGCGGTGATGGGGCGCGATGCGGCGGATGAACTGCGCGGCCGCGCCGGTCCGGGGTTTTTCGATGAATGCTGACCGCCGGCACCGGGCGCTGATAACGCGCCCCCAGGAAGATTCCGCAGATGTGGCCATCGCGCTGGCGCGTCGCGGTGTCACACCGATGCTGGCGCCGATGATGAGCATCGAATACCTACCCGCGGAAATCGATGACGATGTGGTAGCGGCCCAGGCGGTGTTGTTCACCAGTCGCAACGGCGTTCGCGCCTTTTCCCGGACCACCGGATTGCGCGATCTGCCCGTGTATACGGTGGGGGATTCCACTGCCGATCTGGCCCGCGAAAACGGATTTTCGGAAGTTCACAGCGCGGGCGGGGACAGTGCCGACCTGGCGCAACTGGTGCAGCAACGCCTGACCGCCGAAGACGGGCCCTTGTTCCACGCCGCCGGGGTGACCATAACCGCCGGCTTGGCCGAGACTCTGACAGCCGCCGGCTACATGGTGAACCGGTCGTCGCTATACGATGCGAAACCGGTGGGCACGCTATCCGATGAAACGGCCGACGCTGTTCGCGGCGGAGAGGCCGACTATGTGCTGTTCTTTTCTCCGCGGACGGCGCGCATTTTCTTGGAACTTGCGCGGGAAGCGGATCTGCTCCGAGCCTGCAAAAACCTCACCGCGATCTGTCTGTCGGATGCGGTGTCGGGGGAACTGAACGGGTTTGACTGGAAAGAGATCGCGGTGGCGTCAGAACCCACCACGGTTTCCCTGATTGCGGCGGTGGAGAGGCTCCAGCAGGCGGATGCACCGGCTGCTTCGCCGGTGCCCGAAATTCCATCGCCGAGGCCGGGCCCGAAACCTCCTGCGGAAGAACTGCCGCAAGAACAACCATCGCCGCTGGAGCCGCCGCCCCTCGGGGAGCCCCCGTCGTTTCTGCGGCCCGATGAAGAAGAGACGTCCACCGGTTCCAGTTCCGCAGAAACCGAGGAGCCGGAGGCCGACACGCCGGATATCGAAGAACAGACCGAAGAAAGGGCGGAACCGGAACCCCGCCCGCTTGATCCGCACCCGCCGGAAGGCGAAGATGCCCCCGATGAGGGGCCGAAAGACATGACGCCGCCACCAAAGAATACCGAATCCGCCGCGGCTGCAGCGCCGCCGCCTGCGCGACGGGGAAGCGGCGGCTTTGCCTGGTCGTTGCTGGGGGGCGTCGCGGTGCTGGCGGTTGCCTATGCCACCCTGCCGATGTGGCGGGGCTATCTGCCGCAATCCATGCAGTCTCAGCTTGCCGGTCCGACTGCGCAATCCCAGGTCGATGCCGAAACCAAGGCGACGATTACGTCCCTGAAACAGGATAACGCAGCCCTTCGCGGGCTGATCGACCAAGTAAATTCCCGGCTTCAAAACTCCCAGGTGCGTCTTGCCGACGCGGAAATGCTGACCCGGCGCCTTGCGAAAAGCGAAGCGGCACTCGAACAGTTGAAACAGGCCCAGGTGAAGGCCGTGGCCGATGCTGCCGCGCCCAATCCGCTGACTGATCGGATTGCCCGGCTCGAAGCGAAGCTGGCTGAAACTGAAAAGGCGCGGATGGAAGCGGAAGCCGGCGCCGGTGCCGGCGAAATCAGAAGCGCGGCGCTCAGCGACAATCTGAAAAGCACCATCGACACACTGAGCGCCCGCATCGCAGAGCTGGAAAAACGCCTGTCGGATGTGATGCGGGTTTCCGCGGCCGCGGGCAAGCAGAATTCCTTCGCCCTTGCCGCGGGTCAATTGCGCGATGCGCTCAGCCGCTCCGAACCGTTTGCCGCTGAGCTAGCGACACTGAAAAAACTCGGATCCGCAGTTCCGGCCATTGCCAAGGCGATCGGCACCATCGAAGCGGCCGCCGGCGAAGGCGTGCCGTCGCGGTCCGCGTTGTTTGCTCGTCTGCCGGCGGTAATCGATGCGGTTGTCGCGGCGTCCCGTGCGCCCGAACAGGGCGACTGGATGGACAGGGCGGTGGCCAAGCTGCGCGGTTTCGTCTCGGTCCGCCGTATTGATGGGCGGGGCCACGGCGTCGACGCCGCTATAGCCCGGGCGGAAAAGGCCGCCCGCAGCGGCGATTTATCGGCGGCCGTCGCCGAACTTTCAAAGATGGACGGTGCTGCTGCGAATGCGGCGTCCGACTGGCTTGCCGGCGCCCATTCCCGAATTTCCGCCGATGCGGTGCGCGCCGAACTTAACAAGATCGTGCTTTCCGAGCTCGCGGCCGGCGGCTGATTCATGATCCGATTTACCGTTTCCCTTGTCATCGGCCTTGCCATCGTGGTCGCCGCCGCGATCTGGTTAAGTGATCGGCCCGGCCAGATTGCCATCGAATGGCAGGGCTGGCTGATCGAACTGTCGGTCGGCCGGTTCGTGCTCGCTGCCGCGGTGATTCTAACCATCTTGATTTTTCTGTACGGTCTCGTACGCGCCATTGGCGGCGCACCCAGAAAGCTGAGGGACAAGCGCCGTAAATCGCGCCGTGAAAAAGGTTATCGTGCGCTGACGCATGGCATGGTCGCGGTTGCTGCCGGCGATCCCAACGAGGCCAACCGCCATGCGCGGCGCGCCGACATACTGCTGAACGAACCGCCCCTGACCATGTTACTGTCGGCGCAGGCGGCGCAGCTCAACGGTGATGAAGATGCCGCCGCTCAGTATTTTAAGGATATGCTGGACCGTCCTGAAACCGCTTTTCTGGGGGTGCGCGGGCTGTTGATGCAGGCGCAGAAAAACAATGACCGGCCGATGGTGCTCCACTATGCCGAACGCGCCTGTCAGCTCCAGCCGAAGACGCCCTGGGTGCTGACCACCATGTTCGATCTTCAGGTGGCTGAGGGACGGTGGCGGCCAGCGCTCGCGACCATGGAAGAGGCGGTGAAGCGCGGCGCGCTGACCGCGGACGAAGCCCGCCAGCGCCGGGCCACGGTTTTGTTGGGATGCAGCCGCGAAGCGGAGGACGAAGGCAACGCGGCCGACGCGCTCCGCTATGCGCGCCGCGCCAACACGCTGGCGCCGGACTTCCTGCCCGCCGTCCTGCGCACGGTTGATCTGATGGTGGCTTCCGGCAAGGAACGACCGGCATCGCGGATAATCCACAACGCTTGGGTACGGACCCCGCACCCCGAACTCGCCCGCATCTATGGTTGCATTGGAATAGGCGACGATCTCCTGAAAAGGGTGCGCAGGTTCGAACGTCTGCTGTCCTTCAATCCTGACCATCCGGAAAGCCACATCGCGTTGGCAGACGCCGCAATGGCCGCCGAACTGTGGGGCGAAGCGCGCAATCATCTGGAACATGCGGCAGGGGAAGAACCTTCCGCGCGGGTCTGTCGAATGATGGCCGAGTTGGAGGAGCGCGTCGGGGAAAACCCGGAAGCCTTGCGTACTTGGCTGTTGCGGTCGGCCGGCGCCCCGCCCGATGCGGCGTGGATTTGCGACGATTGCGGCGCGGCATGGGACAACTGGAGTCCTCGATGCGGCGATTGCGGCGCACTGGGCACGCAGAACTGGCAACCGCCCACTCGCGCCCGCGGGATCAGCCTAGGGCTGGGGCTTTCGGGCGACGCGGAGGAAGAACCGCTGCTCCTGGGGGACGAGATAGTTGACGAACCCGTCGACGATGCGTCCGCGGCGGCCCAAGGTTACCGCACGCGCTCTTAATATTACTTTCGCTTGTTTGCCCGAACGTTAAAGGGTATTTCTGCCCGGCATTTCAGCGCCCGGCGCCGCCTTAGCTCAGTTGGTAGAGCATCGCATTCGTAATGCGGGGGTCGCGTGTTCGAGTCACGCAGGCGGCACCACCCATTCTAGCACCTTCCCAAAACCCTTTTTTCTAGGCTTCTTGGCACTATCTCATGCATTGCGTATCAGCTTATGAGTAAATTTTAATACGCAAATTATCTGAGCACTAAAATATCAATTAGCCGTTAGGTTAAAGGCATATTCGATGATTTGATGCTACGATCCGGCTAACCATTCAGGGCGGGACGTCATGAAAATCAGCACGGACAGAATTCTTACCACCCATGTCGGCAGTCTGCCACGGCCGTCCGATCTGTTTGATCTGCTGATTAAGGAAGAACGCAGCGAACCGCATGATGCCGAGGCGTTGAAGAAGCGCGCGGCAAGCGCCGTCCGCGAGGTCGTGGCCAAGCAAGTCGCCAACGGGATCGACAGCGTTTCTGACGGTGATATGGGGAAGATTTCGTATACCTTCTATGTCCGCCACAGGCTGTCCAATATCGACCCCTCCCAGCCGCCGGGTGCGGAACCGCCCCGGGAGGGGGCCAACCAGGATATCCTCGACCACCCCGACTTTGCCGAACGAGTGGCGAAGGAACGCAGTGGCTGGGCGTTGTCCTTTGGCCGGCCCTGGGTCGTTGGCCCGGTTTCCTATCAAAACCACGACCCACTGGATCGCGACATCGCCAATTTGAAAGCGGCAATCAACGAAAGCGCGCCCGGAGAAGCGTTCATGACCGCGGCCTCCCCCGGCGTGCTCAGCAAGTTCGTTCCCGATGATTACTACAAAGACGAAGAGGCCTATATCGTTGCGATGGCGACTGCCATGCAGACCGAATACGAAGCCATCAACGCAGCCGGGCTGATCCTACAGATCGACTGCCCGGATTTTGGCTCCGCCCGGCACAATCAGTACAAACATCTTTCTGATGACGAATTCTTGAAAATCGCGTGGCGCAACCTGGAAGCCGTGAACGCAGCGACCGCCAATATTCCGCCCGAAAACATGCGGCTGCATGTCTGCTGGGGGAACTATGAAGGGCCGCACACGCATGATTTTCCGCTGGCCAAGATTTTTCCCGTGCTGATGGCGGCGCGGCCGGCAGCGATCCTGTTCGAAGGCGCCAATCCCCGCCACGAACACGAATGGGAAGACGTTCAGGACATGGAAATCCCCGATCACAAGGTTTTCATTCCCGGCGTCATCGATTCCACGTCTAACTTTGTGGAACACCCCAAATTGATCGCGCAGCGGCTTTGCAACTGGGCCAATATCGTCGGCCGGGAACGGGTTATCGCTGGGGCCGATTGCGGCTTTGGCACGTTCGCGCGCGAAGACCTGCCGGTCGCGGATTCGGTGGTGTGGTCCAAGTTCCAGGCGATGGCCGAAGGCGCCGCGATCGCGACCGACCGGCTGTGGAATTGACGATCCGTTAACCAAGTGGCTCGTCCCAATGCCGGATAACTATGCGGGAAAAGGTAACCACCGACGCGCAGAGCTATAGCCCCTCAGCATGTAAGCACCCGCCCGGCCTTTTCCTGAAGCGGCGCCCCCCCCCGGGGGGGGAGGGTGCTGCTTTTTTTGTGGCGG
>CAJWUK010000044.1 GCA_913047365.1 uncultured Alphaproteobacteria bacterium
GGTCCTCGGATTTCTGACGCAAAAAATGGTGTCGGGGCTGGAAATGATCGCCGGTATTCGCGACGATCTGCAGTTCGGACCCTTACTGACTCTGGGTTTCGGTGGCGTACTGGTAGAAGCCATCGGCGATGTGTCGTTTCGCCTGCTGCCAGTCACCGAAGACGACGTCCGCGACATGCTGGATGAGTTGGATGCCAAAGCATTGCTGGGCGACTTCAGGGGCGCACCAGCGCGGGATGTCGAGGCCCTGGTCAAGGCGGTCGTTGGATTGTCCGACGCCTACCCGATTCTGCGTGGACGGTATTCCGATATTGAAATTAACCCCATCATGCTGGGCGCCGCGGGCGAGGGCGTATATGCCGTTGATATCCGTGCCATTGCCCGGGACGACCGATAAAAAGAAACAGAGAGGATACCTAGATGGATTACGAGCTACCGGAAGAGCTTCGCATGCTGCAGGAAACGGTACGCCGTTTCGTGGACCGGGAACTGATCCCGATCGAACGGGAAACGATGGAAGGCCCGAAGCTGAAGCCCGAAGCTCAGGAGATGCTGGAAGAAAAGGCGAAGGCGGTTGGGCTTTGGCTATATGACGTGCCGGAAGAATACGGCGGGCAGGGGCTCGGCCTTCTGGCGCGCGCTGTCGTCTGGGCTGAACTGGCCCGAACCATCGCACTGCCCAGCCGCAATGTGAATATCTTCGGGCCTATCGTCAGCCCAATCCTATATTTCCTGAACGACGAACAGAAACAGCGGTATCTGTATCCGGTTCTGGAGGGGAAACTGCGCCATTGCTTCGCGCAGACCGAGCCGGATGCGGGCGGCGATCCCGGCAATATGCGGACCACAGCGGTACGCGACGGCGACGACTACATCATCAACGGCACCAAGCGGTTCATCACCGGCGCAGCGGATGCCGATTTTGCACAGGTTATTGCCGCCACCGACCGGGAAAAAGGCTCCCGCGGCGGCATTTCCGCCTTCCTGGTCGACATGGATACACCCGGTGTGAACCTGCTGCGCGCCCAGGAAACCATGATGCATGACCGTCCCTGGGAGATCGCATTCGAAGACGTGCGTGTTCCCTCCGAAAACATGATCGGCGGGGAAGGTGATGGCTTCAAATTCGCCCAGAACTGGATCAGCGCCGGACGTATCCGCCACGGCGCCCGGGGCATCGGCGTGATCGAGCGATGCCTCGAATTGGGCGCATCCTACGCCAAGCAGCGATCGACATTTGGCAGCCCGCTGGCGGAACGGCAATCGGTGCAATGGATGCTGGTCGATTCCTATGCCGATCTGCACATGCTGAAGCTGATGGTCTATGCCGCGGCGTCCAAACACGATGACGGGGGCGATATTCGCTACGATTCCTACATCGTGAAGTACTTCGGCGATACCAAATCGTTTGAGGCCGCGGATAAATGCATGCAGATCCACGGGGGCTTGGGCCTGACCACGGATCTGCCCATCGAACATATGTGGCGCGACCAGCGCAGCTTTATCATCACCGAGGGGCCGACAGAAATCCTGAAGATGGCGCTGTCGCGCCATGTTCTGAGGCAATACGGCGATTGATCACCGTTAACGAATTCGATACGGGGTTTTAAGAAAACCGCCCGGACTGCGAATACAGCGCCTTTTAGGGCGCATTCGCGGCGACGCCGACGGCGGCCTCTCCGGGCCGCTCGTTTCGGCGCACGGGCTTTGACTCACTCGCGCGAATTCGGCAGGGTTTACCCGAATTCTAACGCTCAAGAACAACAACGTCTGATTTAGGGAGAAAACATGTTCGATCACTTCGAATGCGTGAAAGTGGAACTGACCGACGGCATCGCGTGGGTGCGGATGAACCGGCCGGAAAAACGAAACGCGATGAACCCGCAGCTTCACGACGAGATGGAAGAAGCCCTGACCGCGCTGGAAGTCGATCCCGATGCGAAGGTGATCGTCGTCTGTGGCGCCGGCGGCAACTTCTCCGCCGGTCAGGACCTGAAAATGTTCTTCCGCGAAAACGAGAACAACCCGCTGGGACGAAAGACAGCGCAACGGGCTGCCAACCGCTGGCGGTGGGAACTGCTCTACAATTACGACAAACCGACCATCGCCATGGTCGAAGGGTACTGTGTCGGCGGCGCGTTCATGCAGCTTCTGGCCACCGACTTCGCCCTCGCCGCCGATGATGCCACGTTTTCTCTATCAGAGGTCAACTGGGGCATCCTGCCCGGTGCCCTGGTCAGCAAGGTGGTGGCCGATGCGGTCCTGCCGCGTCACGCGATGTATTACTGCTGCCTTGGCGATCCGTTTGATGGCAATGAGGCCGAACGGATCGGTATGATCAACTTCGCGGTGCCCGGCGAACAGCTCGAAGCCCGGGTGATCGATCTTGCGGAGCGCCTGATGGCGAAAAGCCCCCGGGTTCTGCGAGCCACCAAACAGGCTGTCCGCAATGTGCGGACCATGGATTTCTGGCAGTCCTACGATTACTTGGCCGAGAAAGGCCAGGCGATCAAGGTTGGTGACAAGGAAGATTCCTACAACACGGGCCTGCGCCAGTTCCTGGACGAGAAAAGCTACAAGCCCACATTCGAGCCGTTCAAGACAGGTACATTGCTGGAAAAGAAATAGGGACGGCGAAAGCCGGCCAGAAGGAGAGGAAGTCCGGATAAAGACACCGGAAAATAATTCATAGAACGCCACTACGCGTAGACGATAAACCAAAATCGCATCCATAAAGGGAGGAAACAATGGTTCGCTTTGGAAAGAGTCTCGCTGTTGCCGCTGCCGCCGCGCTTGTGTTCGCGGCGGGAACAGCAACCGCACAGTTCTATAAGGGTAAACGCCTGACCGTAGTTATCAATTATGGTGCAGGCGGGCCGACGGATGTCGAGGGCCGCTTGCTGGCCAAGCACCTAGCCAAACACATCCCCGGTAAGCCAACCGCCATCGTTAAAAACCGGCCCGGCGCCGGCGGGATTGTCGGCACCAACTTCATGGCCGAAGTCGCCAAGCCCGATGGGCTAACGATCGCGATCTTCACGCCGCCCACGATGTCTCAGATGCTTGGTGATCCGGGCCTTCGTGCCGATTTTTCGCAGTTCGAATGGCTCGCTGGCGTGGGCCAACCGCAGGTCTGCTATCTCCGCAAGGATGCGGGCGGTAGTGTGACGAGTGCTAGCGGTTTCAAGGCCGCCGGCATGCGCAATACGTCCAGTCACGATCTGCGGCTGCGGTTGGCGCTCGATCTACTGGGCGCGAAATACACCTATGTCACCGGTTATCGCGGCCTGTCCAAGGTTGCGGCTGGCGTGCTGCAGAACGAAACGCAGTATTCCTGCGGCTCCGTGCCGAATTTCCGTGGACGGGTTGAGCCCACCATGATCAAACCCGGCATCGCCTCAACGACGTATTACTACGCGCCTGTTGCGGCGGATGGCAGCGATCAGAAATTCGCCGATCTGTCAGGTATTCCCACGTTCCAGGAATATTACGCCAAGGCGAGGGGCGGAAAGCCGTCTGGCACGAAATGGGAAGCGCTGAAAGTGGTGAACAATCTGTCTACCTACATGCTGCGCGGATCGTTCGCGCCGAAGGGCACCCCTGCCGCGGCACTTGCCGATCTCCGGGCGGCCTGGGCAAAGCTTCCGGGCGATGCGGAATTCGTGGCCGAATACTCCAAGGCCTTCAAGGCGCCTCCAAAAATCATTCAGGCGGCGGGCGCGAAAAAACATATCGAGGCGATCAAATCGACCGATCCCAAGATCATCGCGTTCCTAAAAGAGTTCGCGGCAGCCGGCAAAAAGAAGAAGTAGCCGGCAATCGACCACTCTAAGTCAGCGCGGTCTCGTTCCTTGTTCAACGGGCGGGACCCGCTGACCTGATCGTTTTCGATGTTTGAAGCAGTTCTCGCCGGACTTGTCTCCGTTGTGGCCTGGCCTGCGGTCGGCTGGCTCGGCCTCGGTGTCATGATCGGGCTCTATTTCGGCGCGGTGCCTGGCCTTTCCGGCCTGGTAGGGATGGCAATCCTGTTGCCGTTCACTTTCGGCATGGAACCGGTCTCTGCCTTCGCCTTTCTGCTCGGCATGTTTGCGGTGACCACCACCAGCGATACCATCGCCTCGGTCCTGCTGGGTATCCCAGGGACGGCTGCGTCGCAGGCGACGATCCTGGACGGATACCCGATGGCGATGCGGGGGGAAGCGGCGCGGGCGTTCGGCGCGGCCTTTACTGTGTCCGCGGTTGGCGGATTGTTGGGCGCAGTGATCCTTGGCCTGTCTATCCCCATCGTTAAACCGTTGATCCTGTCTTTCGCCCAACCTGAATTCTTTTTGCTAGGGTTGCTGGGTCTCACCATGGTGGGATCTCTTTCCGGCGGCTCTATGATCAAGGGGCTGATCGCCGCCTTTTTCGGGCTGACGTTGTCCTATGTCGGATATTCCGTCACCGGCGGCACGCCCCGCTACTGGATGGGGATGACCTATCTGCTGGACGGCATTCCGCTTATTCCCATCGTGCTTGGCCTGTTTGCGCTACCGGAGGTGCTGGAGCTCGCTGTGCGCGATTCCTCGATTTCGCGGGTACCGCGCGATCAGGCGGGGTCGAAAATATTTGATGGTATTCGCGATGCTTTCCGTCACTGGTGGCTGGTGCTGCGCTCCACGGTGATCGGTGCCTATGTCGGAATGTTGCCGGGGCTGGGTGGATCGATCGTCGACTGGGTGGCTTATGGCCATGTCGTGCAAAGCTCGAAGGACAAGTCGCAATTCGGCAGGGGTGATGTGCGCGGCGTGATTGCGCCCGAAACCGCGAATAACGCCATGAAAGGCGGTGCGCTGATCCCGACCGTCGCCTTCGGCATTCCCGGCAGCGCATCGATGGCGATCCTGCTAGGCGCTCTGCTGATTCAGGGATTGCAGCCGGGCCCGCAAATGTTGACCAGCGATCTGAACATCACCTTTTCTATGATGTGGACGCTGGTGATTGCCAATGTGGTGGGGGCAATCCTTCTGATGGTCTGGGGAAACCAGATTGCCAAGGTGACCTTTATTCGAGGGCACCTCATTGTGCCAGTTGTCTGCATGTTTGTTTTCATGGGAGCGTGGCTCGCCAATAACAGCCCCGGCGATCTGGCGGCGCTACTGCTGTTCGGCCTGATTGGCTATTTGATGAAGCAGGGCGGCATCCCGCGCCCGCCTCTGGTACTTGGGTTCATCCTAGGTCCGATCATGGAAGATGCGCTGCACATAACCATGTCGGGCTATGAATGGGGCGCGCTGGCGCAACGGCCAATTTCTCTGGTCATTATTGCCGGAATAGTGCTGACGGTAGTCTTCGCGGCCCGGACCAGTCTTCGCGACCGCAGGAACGACGATCGGAAACAATTCGGTGAAACCGAAAAATGGGACCCGCGGATTTCGACGGGCATGCTGATCGTCATCGCCGCCGCTTTCGTCTACGCGCTGGTGCCCGCAGTTTCGTGGCCAGCGGATACCGGGCGCATTCCGATGGTGACGGCGATTCCCGGACTGGTTCTTTGCGCCCTGGCACTGATACAGGCGCGCACCCGCGCCGCCGTGCCGGGTTCCGAACCGCTCGTCGCCGCTACTCTGGGCAGGGCGATGTATTTTTTCGTCTGGCTATGCGGGATCGGTGCTGTCACCATTATCGCCGGTCAGCTTGTCGCGCTACCGCTGTTCATGGGGCTCTATATTCTGGTGTGGGGCGGATACAAATGGTGGCTGGGTATGATTTATGCAGTCGTTGGCCTCGCCTTCCTCTACGTAATGTTCGACGAGATCGTGGCCGTGATCTGGTACCCGTCTTTGCTGTTTGGGTAGGGTTTTTCATTTCGTCATTGCCGCTTTAGCGGGAATGACGCCACAGATGTATCGCTAGCCCTACTGCACTCGGCCGCGCGCATCGATGGACCAGACATCCACCACGTCGTCGTCCTGTACCACCATATACTGATCGTAGAGGTTTACCGTCGTGTCGCAGTGACTGGGAATCAGGCGCAATTTGTCACCGACTTCCAAGGGCACCTCGCCGCCATCAGCCATGCACAGGATGCCGTGTTCGTCGCCGCCGTATTCGAAGACGCATCCATCGATATCTGCCACTAGTGGCGGGCCATGGTCGTTGCTGGCGGCTTTCAGGCCGGCATCGATGATCGCTCGGTCGGGGACTGGTTTGCTGACCACAGCGGCCCAGATGTGCAGGGAATTTTCGAACGGCGGGGCATTAGCGCCAGGCCAGCCGATGCCGGCATAGCGTGAGTCCATGAACACGTAGGACCCGGTCTGGATCTCGGTCAAAAGACCTCTGTCGAGATCAAAGGGTGACGTACCGGTGCCGCCGCCGGTGCGAATGACTACATTAAGGCCTTCCTTTTCGGCGGCGGCGATCGTCGCGGCCAGCTTGTCGAGCCCGGTTTCGTTTGCGCTGCGACGTTCGTCGGCATCCACCGTCATCTGGATCCTGCCCTGATAGCCCTGCAGTCCGGCGAAGTTCAGCCAGCCGTGGTTTTTGACCAAACGGGCAAGGCGGGCGGCTTCGGGTCCCGGCGGCACGCCAGATCTTGCCTGGCCGATATCGACCTCGATCAGCACGTCCAGCTTCATACCCGACAGCTGCGCGATACTGCCTAGCATGGCAATGTTATCTTCATTGTCGGCGACGACCGAAATATGCGATTGGGTGCGGGCCTGCATCAGGCGGCTGATTTTGCTCTCGCCCACGACGGCGGTGGTGATCAGGATTTTGTCGATGCCGTTGGCGGCCATGACTTCGGCCTCACCCAGCTTGGCGCAGCAGATGCCGATGGCGCCTGCGGCAATCTGTTTTTCGGCGATGACGACGGATTTGTGAGTTTTTGTGTGAGGGCGATAGGCGATATTCGCGGCCTCGGTCATGTCTTTCAGGCGCGCAATATTGCGGTCCAGTGCCGCTTCATCGACCAGCAGAACGGGCGTATCTAGCTCGGCGATTTTCATACGGTGTCGTTCCGTTCGTAGACAACTTTGCCGCCTACAATGGTCGTCTCGGCGACGATGTCTTTTATGGCTTCTTCAGAGCAGGTAAGTGGGTCGTTGGACAGCACGGCCATGTCGGCAAGTTTGCCCTCCTCGAGCGAGCCCTTCTTGTCTTCTTCGAACGTCAGATAGGCACCGCCCATGGTGCCGCATCGCAACGCGTCTTCCCGGTTCAGCGCCTGGTCAGGCGCGACCCGGTCGTCTGAAATCATGTTCCAGCGCGAAACCACATGCCAGATCGGATAGAACAAAGTGGTCGGCACATTGTCCGTTGCGAGACCGATGTTCACGCCGGCATCCATCAGACGGCGTACCGGGGCGATATCATTCAGTCGTTCCGGACCCAGCTCTTCGCGCAATATATGGCCGTGCTTGTATATGTAACGGTTGGTGTGGGTGGTCATCACAACGCCGAGATCGGCGGCCTTTTGAATCTGGGTTTCGTTCAGCACGTCCAGATGGCCGATCACCCAGCGCTTGTCGGTAATAGGGACTTCCCGGTTTACCTCTTCGAACATGTCGAGGAAGCGCGGGCCGATCACGGCAAGGCGGATGTCGTTGCGGGCTGCTTCCACCATGAATTCGACCATGCGGTTCTGCGGCACACCGGTGTCGTAATTGAAACCGGACCAGCCGGTATAGGGCGCGGTCTGTGACCGGAAGACGGCGTCAGCATCCATGCCGGTGTCCGTGAACATGCCGCCCACCCGCAGCCAGTCGTCCCCCAGGCCGCGCTTGCCGAGCCACGACGTCCAGTTCTGCAAGATGGTTGCATACTTGATGTTGTCGGTGCCGCCCCAGGCCGGGCTGTAAACCAGATGCGCGCGCACGGTGGCGTCGCCAGCGGCGTTGACTGCCTGATAGGTGTTGATCAGTTCCTGCGCCGCGCCGTGTTCTTCCAGCACGCTGGTAGTACCGGTGGAATTGTAGATGCCCATCGCCTTCTTCAGACCCGCGATGCGGTCGTCGGCGGTAAAGCGGGGTGCCATGTGGAAATAGCCGAGCTCCGCCACCGGCATGAAATGCATCTCGCGGACCAGGCCGGTCAGTTCTCCTTCGGAATCCTTTTCGAACTCGATGGAGGAGGTGGCCGGTTCGGTGTTCTTCGATATTTCAGCCAGTTCCAACGCCTGCGTATTGGCGACCGATTCCAACGGTAGCTGGTGCCTCCAAAATCCCCAAATCGGGCGGATATAGACGGGGTTGTCGGGTGCAGCCTCGTCCAGTTCCTGACGGCTGGGGAAGCGTCCTTCTTCCAGGCATCCCGGGACATTCCAATAATATGGCGGATCGCCCACCGGCATAGTGACGATCCAATCCCCCGGCGCTGCATCCGCCGCCAGCGCGCGGATGCGTTCCAGCACGTCGCCGACGGATGTGCAGCCCTCCAGTGACGGGAACACCCCTTTCAGGCCTTCCCTGTCCATATGCGCGTGTCCATCGAACAGCCCCGGGATAACAGCGCGGCCGCCGGCATCAACGATGCGGGTGTCCGGCCCCGCTAGCGCGCTGATTTCGCTTGCGCAGCCAACAGCGACGATGCGCTCACCCTTGGTCGCGACTGCTTCTGCGATGCTGTTTGCAGGATCGACGGTGATGACCTTGCCGTCGGTGACGATCAGGTCGGGAGAAAGGTCCATCGGATCAGCGCCCGACCGCGGAGGCTTCGCGGCGCGTATCCGCGGCGCCGGTCAGCACGCCGTTTTCGAGGATTTCGATGGTTTTGGCGGATCCGAAATAGGACGCACCGGAGCCGTGCTTGACCGCGTGCCCGCGGCGTCCGAGCTCGTTGGCGATGTCTTCGGAGTATCCATCTTCCAGCATGAAGCTACCGTCGAGCCCGACCGACCAGCGTGGATATTCGATGGCTGTTGTCAGTTCCATACCCCGGTCCAACAGGTTGGATAGCAACTGCACCATGGACAGCGTCTGGCCCGGCCCGCCGGGCGTGGTCATCAGGTATTTCGGCTTGCGGTCTTTCAGCACCATCACCGGGTTCAGCGTGTGCGACGGGCGCTTGCGCGGTGCGACGTTACGCGGATCGGCGGGATCGACGCGGAAACCGGTCATCCGGTTGTTCATCAGGATGCCCGTGCCGGGGTCCATGAAGGCGCTGCCGAACACGTGGAACACCGATTGCACGACCGACATCGCATTGCCGTCACCGTCGGCGATCACGATGCAGGACGTGCCGCCCTTGTTTTCGAATGTCGTCGGATCGGTACCGTTGACCACGCAGTCCTGCAGGTTCTCGGTGGTTTCCGCCCCCAGCAGATGATCGACCGGAATATCCACGACCCGCGGATCGGAAATATAAGGCTGGCCTAGGGTGAAGGCGCCCTGCATGGCGCGTATCAGGTAATCCAGCCGGTCAGTATCGTTGTCGGCCAATTGTTCGGATGTCAGCGCCGAAAGACCGTTAAGCTGCAACAGCATCAGCATGCCGTAGGAATTGGGCGGCATCACCTGCACGGTGTGACCGCGATAAACGGTTGACAGCGGATCGACCCATTCGGGTTCGTAGCCTGCGAATTGATCCGCCCCTAGCAATCCGCCATTGGCCACCGCATAATCACCGATGGATTTCGCGATATCGCCTTCGTAATAGGTGGCGCTTTTGCCGTTGGCGATCTTGCGGAGTGTTTCGGCCAACGCCGGCTGGCGCAGAATGTCGCCCGCCTGCATACGGTTGCCGGCCTCGTCGAAATAGAGCGAGCGGCAGGCGGGATCAGCCATCACGTCGTCGCGGAACAGATCTAGCCCTGCTGTCATCACGCGGGACGCCGGGTGCGCCTCCGCCGCATCGATGGCGTCGTCGAACAAATCTTCCCAAGGCAGCTTGCCGTATCGTTCATGTAGGCGTTCCCAGCCGCGGATCATACCCGGCACGCTGACCGCATTGGGTCCGCGATCAGGAATGCCCTCCTTGTAGTATTCGTCCGTCGCTCCGTCTGGCGCGTGGCCGGTGGCGTTCAGCCCGATGGTCCTCCCTTCGGATGCATCGTGGTAAAGGAAAAACGCATCGCCCCCCAGCGATGTGGCCTGTTGAAGGACGACCGACAGCGTCGCCGATGTCGAAATCATCGCATCGACCAGAGATCCGCCCCGGTCCAGCGTGCGCAGGCCCGCGGTCGATGCCAGCGAATGGCCGGATACCACCATGCCCTTGGTTCCATATACGGGCGTGCGCGCCAGTCTCACGCCAGCAAAAACATCGGTCGCCATGAAGTCTCTCCCTGTTTGTCAGACGAATGTCTGAAACGGCGAGCGGGGTGTCAATGCGGGGCGTTTTTCCAGCGTCTAACCGGTGAAAACGGGTCACGCCAAAACTGCTATATTCATCCAGAGAGACCACACCGCCACAGCTCATCGGTTATACGCCGTGGAGACTTACCCCTTCACCATTCCGGATGTTCCTGTTTGACCCGGATGGCGAGATGAGGATCGAAAATCGCACCTGAGGCACTGAACACGGCATAGGCGCCGGCGTCGAAAAAAGCCGCGGCGTCCGCCGGTTTAGCGAAACCGCCGGTGCCGATAATTTTTAGGCTCAGCCCGTCCCGCTGAACGATCCGGACCGCCCGATCCACCGCATCGATGGCGACAGGACGTAGGCCCTGTCCAATGATACCGCATGTTTCGCGACCCGGACCGAAGGTTGCGGAGCCGTCGTGATTAACTACTGTTCTGTTCACGCCATTGATCATGACTACACCGTCGGCCAGACCCTCGGCGGCCTGAAGAACTGCCGAGAGGTCTTCATTTTTCAGTATGTGCCCCAGTTTTAGCGTCACCGGTTTGTTACCCGCGCCGGTACGGACGGCCTTCGCAACACGGCCCACCATCTGCGTATCCTGATAAAGCTCTCCCTCGCCCGCACGTACATTGGGGCAGGACAGGTTCGCCTCGATGACCTGGGCCCCGGCCGCGCTCACCATCCCGGCCAGCTCGCCGAATTCACTGGCCATCTCGTCCGCGGTCATGCCGGGTAGGGGTGTCGCGACGATCGAGACGATCAGTACCTTGTTGGCTGGCAGCGACGCCCTTGTTTTGCAGATGTCCTCCTGCCAGAACTCGGGCAATCGGGAGGGCATACCGAAAGATCCGGCGCCAGTGAGATCCAGCGGATTGCCGATGCGCCTCGCGGGTCGGACAAGTGCCGTATCGGTTTCTTCCAGCAGATTGGGGCCTTCGTGGACGAACGTCCAGTTAGGAAAATTGTGGCAACGGCGCCGGCGCATGCGCACAGTCTTGTAAGTCAGAAGGTCGAACCCCAGCTGCGCGTATGTTTCTGTCCAGCGCCGATTGACCAGAACACTGGCGGCAACACCAATACGCGACTGTGCCGGAATGCCGAAATAATCTTTTAGAGGGGTCTCTGGCACCTCTGGGAAGGTGCCGTCATAGGCCGGCCCGTTCCGAACGTTCCACTCGAAGCTCCGATCCAGACGATAGGTGCTCATTTCGTTACCGCCCGGGCTAGCCCGCCAGCCGGGTCTCCACCAGTTCCGCCCAGTAGCTCGCGCCCAGCGGCAGGACCTCGTCGTTGAAGTCGTAATTCGGGTTGTGCAGCATGCAGCCGCCTTCGCGGGGGCCGTTGCCGATCCACATGTAGGCGCCAGGCTTTTCGTTCAGCATGAAGGCGAAATCCTCGGCTCCCATCATCGGGTCCTTGTCCAGCGAGACACCCCTGTCGCCGGCGATCTTGCGGGCGACCTGCACGGTTACGTCGGTTTCATCGGCATTGTTGATCGTCGGTGGATAACGGCGCTCGTAATGGACGTCGGCCTTCACGTCGAAAGCCGCTGCCGTGTGTTCGGCCAGACGACGGATTTCAGCCTCCATGTGATCCTGTAATTCTTCCTTGAAGGCGCGCGTGGTGCCGCGAATGACTGCCTGTTCGGGAATGACGTTCCAGGTGTCGCCCGAATGCATCTGGGTGACCGAAATCACTGCCGCGTCGAACGGGCTGACCGTACGGCTGGCTACCGTCTGCAGGGCTGATATGAGATGCGATCCTGCGACGATGGCGTCGCGGCCCAGATTGGGAAGCGCCGCGTGGGTGCCAATGCCGGTCAGCGTGATCTCGAAAATATCGGACGACGCCATGATCGGGCCAGGCCGGATGGCGAATTCGCCAACCGGGATACCCGGCATGTTATGCATGCCGTAGACGCTTTCAACCGGGAATTTTTCGAACAGGCCTTCCTCGATCATCACACGGCCGCCGGCTTCGTTCTCCTCCGCCGGCTGGAAGATGAAGTGGACGGTGCCCGCGAAATTCTTCGTTTCGGCCAGGTATTTTGCCGCGCCCAACAGCATGGTGGTGTGGCCGTCATGGCCGCAAGCATGCATCTTGCCGGGGTTTTCTGATTTGTAGTCGACGTCGTTGGCTTCCTCGATATCCAACGCATCCATGTCGGCGCGCAGACCGATGGCGGGGCCGTCGCCCTTGTTACCCTTCAGCGTGCCAACCACCCCGGTGCCGGCCAGGCCGCGATGCACATCTATGCCGAACTCATGCAGCCGGAGCGCCACGTAATCGGATGTCTGGTGCTCCTCGAACGCGGTTTCCGGATGCTGGTGAATGTGGCGCCGCCAAACGGTCATTTCGTCGGTGAATTCGGCGATGCGGTTATTGATCGGCATTGTCGTGTCTCCGGCGGTTTGGTGGAGAGTCTATAGCATGGCGGGGACGGTCAAGTGGAGGTCGTTGCACAACACAAATTGTCATCCTCGGGCTTGACCCAAGGATTAACGATAAACGTTTTTCATGGATCCTCGGAACAAGCCCCAATGTCGCATTTTTCCGGAAGCAAGACCAACTTGCCGCCCATCGGTAGATGTTTTACATATGTGTAAAATTATTGGTTTGCTCTATCAAGGCTAACGTTATGACCGATGAATATGCTGATATCCGCGAACAGGTGCAGAAGCTCTGCGCCCAGTTTCCCGGCGAATACTGGCGCAAGCTGGATGCCGAACGCGCCTACCCGACGGAATTCGTCCAGGCCCTGACCGAGGCGGGTTATCTGTCCGTCTTGATCCCGGAAGAATACGGCGGATCGGGTCTTGGTATCTCCGCGGCAGCGGTGATCATGGAGGAAATCCAGAAATCAGGGTGCAACGGCGGTGCCTGCCATGCCCAGATGTACACTATGGGCACCGTGCTGCGGCACGGCACCGACGACCAGAAAAACAAATACCTGCCCGGCATCGCGTCCGGCGAGCTGCGGCTGCAGGCCTTTGGGGTCACTGAGCCCACGAGCGGCACCGATACGCTGAGCCTGCGGACCACAGCGGTGCGTGACGGCAATGACGGCTATATCGTCAACGGTCAGAAAATCTGGACGTCGCGGGCCGAACACTCGGATCTGATGCTGCTGCTGGCCCGCACCACGCCCAAGGAAGAGGTCGAAAAACGTACCGAAGGGTTGTCGGTCTTTATCGTCGATATGCGCGAAGCGCTGGGAAATGGACTGGAGATCAAACCCATCCGAACCATGATCAACCATGCGACGACCGAGGTATTTTTCGATGACCTGAAAATCCCCGCGGATTCGCTGGTTGGCCAAGAGGGAAAGGGGTTCCGCTATATCCTGGACGGGATGAACGCAGAACGGATCCTGATCGCCGCCGAATGCATCGGCGATGCGCGCTGGTTCATCGAAAAGGCACGGGACTATGCCAACGACCGGCAGGTATTCGGCCGCGAGATCGGCAAGAACCAGGGCATTCAGTTCCCCATCGCAGAAGCCTACATGCAGACCGAGGCCGCGAATCTGATGGTCGAGGAAGCCGCGCGTAAATACGAATCCGGCGAACGCGCGGGCGCGGAAGCAAACATGGCGAAGTACCTGGCGTCTGAAGCGTCCTGGAAGGCCGCCGATATGTGCATGCAGACCCATGGCGGGTTCGCCTTTGCCGAGGAATACGACGTAGAGCGAAAGTTCCGTGAAACCCGGCTGTACCGCATCGCGCCGGTCTCCAACAATCTGGTCTTGTCCTTCGTCGGCGAGCACGTGCTCGGGATGCCGAAAAGCTACTAGGAAAAAGACCCATGGCTCGCGACGCGCTGAAACCCCTTGAAGGTGTACTTGTCGTTTCGATGGAACAGGCCGTGGCAGCGCCCTATTGCGCTTCACGCCTGGCGGATGCGGGCGCGCGCGTCATAAAGGTTGAACGCGCGGAGGGCGACTTTGCCCGGAACTACGATTCCGTCGTCCACGGGGAAAGTGCCTATTTCGTCTGGCTAAACCGGGGCAAGGAATCCCTGACCGCCAATATCAAGGACGAGACAGATAAGGACCTACTCTACCGAATACTCGATAAGGCCGATGTATTTATCCAGAACCTCGCCCCCGGTGCGGCGGAACGGGCAGGGTTTGGATCGGAAGAATTGCGAAGGCGCAATCCGCGGCTGATTACGGTCGATATTTCCGGCTACGGCGAAGACGGCGAATACGCGGACATGAAAGCCTATGACCTGCTGGTTCAAGCGGAATCGGGGTTGTGCTCGATCACAGGTCTGGCCGAAGCGCCGGGCCGCGTCGGTGTGTCGGCCTGCGATGTATCCTGCGGGATGTATTCCTATATGGCGGTGTTGGAAGCGCTGATCGGTCGCGACGCCACGGGAGAAGGCGCGTCGATCAAGACGTCGTTGTTCGCCGGCATGGCAGACTGGATGACCGTGCCCCTGCTGCACTATGATTACGGCGAAAAGATCATGCCCCGGGTCGGGCTGAACCATCCATCGATCCATCCCTATGGCGCCTACGATACGCAGGACGGCGGGCAGATTCTGATCGCCATCCAGAACGAACGCGAATTCGGGCGCCTTTGCGAAACCGTCTTGCTGGATGCGTCTCTGCCCGAAGACCCCCGCTTTGAAAGCAACGAGGCCCGCTGCGCCCACCGCGCTGAATTCGACGGGGTGATCAACAATATCTTTAACAATACCGACCGGGACGAGCTGGTCCGCCGATTACGTGAGGCCGCAATTGCCTTCGGCGAGGTCAACGACGTTGCCGGCCTGTCGGATCACCCGGCATTGCGCCGTATCCAGGTGGGATCACCCACCGGGCCGGTGGACATGGTGGCGCCACCCGCGCTGATCAATAACGGTGTCCGCGATATCGGCCCCATTCCGGAGGCCGGCGCCAACTCGGATGCGATAAAAGAGGAATTCAAGGGATGAGCAGCGACATCGATTTCAGCGAGTGGATTGGAAAGTCCGAAACCGAACACGGAATGGTTTCCGCGTATCCGGCAAACTACTTCACCCTGACGCTGGATCGCGACGATCCTCTTTTCAACGATGGCGACCCGCTGCCGCCTGCCTGGCACTATTTTTATTTCCATGAGCTGGTGGCGCTGGCTGCAACCGGTGAAGACGGCCACCGCGCCAAGGGCGATTTCATGCCGCCGCTGCCGTTTCCCCGGCGCATGTGGGCGGGATCGAAGATGACATTCGCATCTCCCATCCGCATCGGCGAAAAGGTGCGTAAGGTAATCACCATCGCCGATATCGCGATCAAGGAAGGCAAGTCCGGCCAGATGTGTTTCGTGACCACCACTGAAGAGGTTTTCGGCGAAGACGACCGGCGCACCACGCTGGAAGAACGGACCCAAGTCTACCGCGAATCGGCCGATCCCAACGCGCCGCCGCCCGCCCCGCGTCCTGCGCCCGCCGATCCGGTTTGGAGCCGGACCATTCATCCATCGTCCGTGCTGCTGTTCCGCTATTCGGCGCTGACCATGAACAGCCACAAGATTCATTATGACAAGGACTATGTACGCGACGTCGAAGGCTATGCCGGCCTTCTGGTGCACGGGCCGCTAACGATGACGCTGATGCTGGATCTGTTCCGCCGCGAAAAGCCCGGCGCGACGATCGAGTATTTCGACCTGCGGGCGGTATCGCCGGTCTATGACACGATGGATTTTTCTGTTCATGGCGCCCCCGGCGAAGACGGTAGCTGCAAACTGTGGGCGATGACCGGCGAGGGCGGGCTGGCAATGACGGCGGACGTTACCTACCGCGACTGACGGTATTTTCCGGCCAGCCGGGATGTGTGTCTTTTCCGCTTTTTGGCGAAATGCCGGCGAGGTTACTGATTCCGCTAACGGATGACGTTGTGGCTGTATTGGGTATCGCACCGGGCTGGCGGAATGGTATTGCGCGATGGCCCGTGACAACGACAGGTTAGCGGTTCGCAGGCGCTTGAAGAACTGGGCAGCGTAGCGCGCGTTTTCCAAGCTGTTGAAGGCCAGTTCTAGAGATAAATGCTTTCGGGTTGTCTTTCGGTTTATCTGCATGCAGCCGCGTAGATGTTGTGGGCGCGAGTTTCCGCGCCGCGTCCTCCGATGGGTAGAACTGTCCCCCTATGGGCGGTTACGGTCCAGGACCAAGCAAAATGTCACCAGGTTTTTGTGCCAGCACCCGGCTTCGGCTAGCAAAATCGACTGTAATCTGCCGAGGTAAGGCGTGCGTTGTTTTCGTGCGTTGTCTATCGACACCCAGGCAGTTAGACCGGCCCTTGCGGCGAATATCAGCAGCTAATTCATGTGTAACAGTTCGCAAAACTTGTCCCGGTTGACCTCATATTTAGGGACAAATTTGTGCGTCGCACACAGTCATTAGAAAAATAAATATCAATTGGTATTAAACCTGCAAAAAATATCCTACTTTTCTGCTTTATTTTCTTGATTAGTTGGGTCGGCAACAATATATTGCAATGCAACACAGTTTGGTGTCCAAGCGAATTGTGTTTCATCTTTTCTTGGACGTTTCCTCCCTATCAAACTCAGGCCGCTCT
>CAJWUK010000045.1 GCA_913047365.1 uncultured Alphaproteobacteria bacterium
CCATTGTCACAGGTTGCGTTGCCGTGACCGACGGCGGCCGCCGCGCCGGCAAAGGCGAAGGATATAGCGACATCGAATTCGCCATCCTGCGGGAGCTTGGACACGTTGCCGTCCCCGTCGCCACTACGGTCAACGACATACAAGTGGTGGGCGGCTTTCCCATTGAGACTAACGACCTGCCCTTGACCGTGATCGCCACACCGACACGCACAATCCGAGTCGAGAACCCGCCCCCCGCACCGGCCGCCATCGAATGGAACCGGCTGACGGACCAGGACCTAGAAGATATGCCGGTGCTGAAGGAGTTGCGCACGATGAAAGGTGGTTAAGGGAGATTCCCGCCTTTCCGGCAATGACGGATTAATTTTCTTGGGTTAGCTCCACGCGGGCGGCCGTTTTCATCCTCGACAACTAAGCAACTAATATCCTCCGCGCGATCGAACAGACGCTCCCGCGCCTTTTCACTGGCCTCCGGCGATAGCGCCGTCCGCATATCCATGAACAAAATAACCCCGTCGATTTCACACCGGGTATAGCGCTGTATCTCTCCGCGGAGAATGCGGACCGTACCGCCGGCCTCCAGCAGAACATCGCAAAATTCTATCCGATAAACCCGCAGCCGCCGGTAACCAGATATCGAGATACGTTTTTCTTCCTGGCCATCCGCGGGAATCTAGGCTACCGCGGCGTGAATTTGAAACATTCGGGCTTGGGCAAGCCCAAATTTGCAGATAGGATTGCTCCCTGCCCAAAGACAACCCGGAAATCGCGATGGAACCCGTTTTACAGAGCTTTCTGACCGGATTTCCGGTTCTACTTCTCCATTTTGCGGTCACGCTCGTCATGCTGGGAACGGGGGTCTTTTTTTATCATCTAGTGACGCCCTATCACGAATTCCGCCTGATCCGCGCCGGCAATACGGCGGCCGCGGTATCAATTTCGGGCGCCATACTTGGCCTCGCCTTACCGCTGGCCGTGTGCATGGCGACCAGCGTGAATGTCTGGGATATCGTGATCTGGGGCGTGGTGACGCTGCTAATCCAGCTTCTGGCATACCGGATCGGCGATGCGCTGGTGAGAGACCTGCCAACGCGGATCGAAAGCGGTGAAATCGGCGCGGCCATCCTCGTCGTCGCCATAAAACTCGCCGTCGCTTTTATAAACGCCGCCGCCGTCGCCGGATAACGATCATCCCATGAAACTTCGCGATTATCTGGCCATCGCGCTGTTGATCATTGTGGCAGTCGGTGGACGGATATATACCAACGGATCGGAAAGCCCCGAAAAACCCCGCCGTCCCGACCCCCGCCAGATCGACCGGCCCGATATAGGACGTCCGCCGGCGGAAACCGTCCATTCCCCCGGCCGTGAACTGCCGCGGGAATCCCGCAACGATCCGCGCTTCGTGATCCAAATCGATGCGACGAAGGAAAACTCGGTCGGAACCGCGTTTTCTATTGATCCATCCGGCATTTGGGTAACCGCCCGCCACGTCACCAACGGATGTGACCTGGTTGGCCTACAAAAAACGAATGGACGGCTGGTCCGCGTGTCGACGGTGGAAGAACGCCCATCGGCGGATATCAGTATTCTCCACACAAGGGGCGGCACCCGGGCGATGCGGATAATCCACCCGAAATTGCAGATCGGCGCGGACGGGTATTCCTTCGGATATCCCAGGGGAGAGCCTGGCGACGTCTACGGGCGCGTTATCGGAAGAGCGCGGATGCTGGCACGCGGCCGGTATCGGACGGAAGAACCAGTGGTCGCCTGGACACAGATCAGACGCATTCCCGACAAAGGCGCGGATCTGAGCGGCATCAGTGGCGGTCCGTGGGTGAACGCGAAAGGCGAGGTCATCGGCGTTCACGTTGCCGGATCGCCCCGCAGGGGCCGGTCCTATTCAACGGCGCCGCGCACCCTGATCGAAGCCGCACGGTCAGCAAATGTCCGAACGTTCGGTCTGATCAACGACACCGCCACGAACGGTCAGCTAACGCCAACCCGTTTCGACAGGTACGGAAACCGTCTGCGTAGAGATCTGGTGGTCGCCAAAGTTGTCTGCCTGATCGGCGAAAAATGGCGACGGCAGGCCGCGCAGCAAAGAAGCTGACGTCAGACGGAGGCCAGACGCATCACCAGTTTCCGGGCCAAGGCCCCGACAACGCGGCGGCGGTACCAGGGGCGCACCGTCGTGGTACGCATGGGTTTCGCTTGGGTGCGCACTATGTCGCGGATTGCATCCAGCGCTTCGTCATCTAGCGGTTTACCGACGAAGTCGTCGGTACCCTTCACCATCTGCGGGAAGGGATTGACGGCTGTCAGTGCAATCTGAAGCTCAGATAGCTGCCCGCCATCACTGGTCAGCAGCACCGCGCAACCCGCCAGAGGGAAATCGATCGAGCCCCGGATACGGGATTTCTCATAGGCCGACAGTGAGCCCGCGGGGGGTGCGGGCAGGCGGATGGAGACCAGCAGTTCGTCCTTTTCCAGAGTGAGATGGTCCATCCCGTCATTGCGGTACAGATCAGGCAACGGAATGGTCCGCTCGCCGCCGGGACCGACGAGATCCACCTCCGCACCGTAGACCATCAACGCGGGCGCCACATCCCCGGAGAACGCGGCAAAGCACCGCTTACCACCCGGTGCCACATGACAAACCTCACCCTTGTGCTTCAGGCAAAAATTGTTGCTTTCCCGCCACCACTGGGACTGGTTGTAAAACAGGCAGCGCGTATCGAGACACAGATTGCCGCCGATGGTGCCATAGGACCGGTGCGTCGGCCCGGCGACGGACGCAGCCGCCTGGGCGATTGCCGGGTATTTAGCAACGATGTCGGCATGAACGCACAGATCGGCCAGCTTTACCCCGGCGCCGATACGCAGCCCGTCGCCGTCCACCGCAATTTGGGTAATCTCTCCAATCGCGGTCAGGTCGATCATGGTCTCGGGCGCTTCAATCCCGCGGCGCACATTGACGATCATGTCGGTGCCGCCGGCCAGATAGCGCGATGAATCATCCGACGCCTTTAGCTTGGCCGCTTCTTCCGCGGTGTCGGGACGGTGCAGGGTGAATTCGGGCATGTTTTCCATGTGTATCCCCTATTCCGCCGCCGTTGCCGCGCGCATTTCACGCTCTTTGTCTTCCAGGAGCTGCAACAGTCGATCAGGTGTGACTGGTAATTCATGCACCCGAACGCCCATCGCATTAGCCACGGCACTGGTGAGCGCGGGCAGGAAGCCGGCCAGCGAGGCCTCTCCCGCTTCCTTCGCGCCAAATGGGCCATGCGGATCGTTGGATTCCACGATATGCGTTTCTATCGGCGGAGAATCTACAAAGGTGGGCACTCGATAATCCAGCATGTTGCCGCTGATCAGTAGTCCGTCATGATAGGCAGTTTCTTCGGTCAGGGCCTGGCCCATGCCCATCCAGACCGACCCCTGAATTTGGCCTTCCACCGTCAGCGGGTTGAGCGCCTTACCGCAATCATGGGCCACCCAGACCTTGTCGACCGTGATCTCCGCCGTGTTTGGATCGACCGTCACCTCGACCACCTGCGCGGCGTATGAAAACGCCATCGTGCCGCCAATCGCCGCACCGCGATATTTTTTGCCGCCCCAGCTTTCAGGTAGCGTGTCGAAGTTACCCTTAACGGTAATCGTGCCTGTCCCTTCCAACGCTGCCATGACGACTTCCTCGAAGGTCATGCCTTCGTCCTGCGTACCGGCGCGATACACCTCGCCAAGGCATTCCACATCTTCGGGACTAACTTCGAACTTACGCGCAGCGGCCTCCATCAGGACGCCTTTCAGATTGTTTGCAGCCTCTATCGCCGCATTCCCGACCATGTAAGTCACACGGGACGAATACGAGCCATTGTCTTTCGGCGTGACGCGGCTGTCCGCGTCGACGACCTTCACCCGCGACGGATCGATCCCCAGTACTTCCGCGACGCACTGGACCAGGATTGTGTTCGACCCCTGTCCGATTTCGGAGGCACCGGTAAGAATGACCACCGAACCGTCGAAATCCAGCTTAAGATTAATGGTCGCGTGAGGTTCGCCGGTCCAGTTCACAGGTTTCGATGCGCCGGAGATGTAATGGGAGCAACCTAGACCCAGGCCCTTGCCGGGCGGCAGATTGCCGATCCGGTCCCTCCAGCCTGATGCCCTTTCGACGACATCGAGACATTCGGGCAGGCCATAGGAATTGATCCACTGATCGCTGGCGGTAAATCCCAGCTCCTTGATCAGATTAATCCGACGCACCTCGAACGGATCAAGGCCCAGTTTTTCGGCCATCTCGTCCATCGCATTTTCGAACGCATGCCTGGTGTTGACCGTGCCATGCCCGCGAAAGGCGCCGCAGGGCGGCGTGTTGGTCAGCACCCGCTTGCCGTCGTACCGGACGTGGTGCAGATCATAGATCGCAAACAACATCGAGCCGGCATACAGAATGGTCACGATGCCGTATCCCGAATGTGCACCGCCCCGCTGAATGGTCTTGCAGTCGACCGCGGTAACACGTCCGTCCTTGGCCATGCCCATCCGTATCTTCACGGTCTGTTCTTGACGCCCGCGATGGGTGATGAACGTATCCTCTCGGCTTATGACGGTCCGCACCGTGCCCTTGGCCCGGCGCGCCAGCATGGCCGTAATCATCTCAACGTTGAGCGCCTCCGTCCGGCACCCGAAGCCGCCGCCGATGTAGGGTTTGATCACCCGGATCTTGGACTTCGGCATTTTGAGGATCTTGGACAGCATCAAATGCACATAGTACGGCACCTGGGTGCTGGCGCGGACGGTCAGTTCATCCCGTTCGCCATCATATTCCGCATACGCCGCATGCGGTTCAGTCTGCACCTGGCAAACCTCTGCGCAGTGGTACTCGGTTTCGTGAACAAGATCGGCTTCGGCGAAGCCCTCGTCCGGATCACCGATCTCAAACTCAACATGGCGTTCGATATTGCCCTCGCGATGGTCGTGGAGATCGATCGCGTCCTCTGATAATGCTTCCTCGGCAGTGAAGTAGGCCGGTAGCTCATCATACTCGACCTTGATCAGACCGCAGGCCTTTATGGCGATCTCAATGGAGTCCGCCGCCACAGCCGCGACGGGTTCGCCCCTGTATCGCACCTTGTCGTGCGCGATCGGCAGTTCCGTTCGGGAGATTGGCAGAACGCCGTGGCCTTCATCCGTTTCGCTGCCAGTAATGACAGCGTGTACACCGTGAAGCGCCTCGGCTGCGGACGTATCGACGTTGAGAATTCTGGCGTGTGCAACGGTCGACCGTTTAATGGCGCCCGCTAAGGCGGAGGGGTCGTAGAAATCGGATGTATACTGAGCCCTGCCCGAAATCTTTTCCGGCCCATCGACCATTGGCAGGGGCACGCCGATGGATTTTACCGGCGAGGGCGGCGTTCCGTTTCCATCCATCAGGCAGCTTCCTTCTTGGATTTAAGTTCTTCGACTGCGAATTGCACGGCTTCGATAATTTTCACGTAGCCAGTGCATCTGCAAATATTGGACGCCATTTCCGTCCGAATGGTCTCTTCGTCGGGTTCTGGGTTCTCGCGAAGCAGTCCTTCCGCCGCCATCACCATGCCGGGCGTACAGAAACCGCACTGCGCGCCCAGTTTTTCGTGAAAGCCGCGTTGGATGGCGCTCAAACGGCCGCCGTCGCCGAGGGACTCGATGGTTTCCACCGACTTGCCATTGCACGTCGCTGCCAAAGTCAGGCAGGAATGCTGCGCCTTACCGTCGATCAGAACTGTGCACAGGCCGCATTCGCCGCCGTCGCACCCTATTTTGGTTCCCGTCAGGCCGACGACTTCGCGAAGATAGTCCACTAGCAAAAGATTTCCCGACACGGCATCATCGCGCTGTCGTCCGTTCACTTGAAGCGAAAGGTAAGATTTCATCCGGCTCACCCGATTTCTGTTAAATTAGGGCCGTGTCCCGGCACCAAATTAGTTCGATATCAAACTGTTTTGTATTCAACATTCTAAGCATGCCATAGGGGAAATAGCGCCGCAAGGAAATCTGCAGGGTCGGCCAACGTACAACTTGGCCGCGCCGGCCTAAACCGCTACAGAAATTCTATGAATATGTTTCACGCTCCCCTGCGTTGCCTCGGCCGGGCGCGGTTTCTGCCTTTCGGGTTGAGAGACCGCATTCTCCGTTGGTTTGCCGATCCGGACCGTATGATGGCCACACCATTCCAAATGAGCTTTCACGGAATGACCTATCGGGGCGACCTTTCCAGTTTCATCGATTGGGAAACGTACTTTTATGGAGCCTATGAGCCGGAAGTACTGTCAATGATCGCAGAATTAGCCAAACGCGCCGGTTCGGACGACGCTACATTCATCGATGTCGGTGCAAACGTAGGCCAACATTCGCTGTTTGCTGCAAGCCGGGGCATGGGGATCGTCGCCTTCGAACCCTGGGATGTGGCGCGGGAACGGCTGGAAGAGAATGTTGGGAATAACGGACTGACCAACGCGCAGATATTTGCCTACGCGCTCGGTCGGGAAGACACCCGGCAAGAGATGTATGTTCCTACGGGTGCGAACACGGGTACCGGAAGTCTCCTAGCCAACTACAACCCCGGAAACAACACAGCGACGCAAACGGTAGATATTCGCCGGGGGGACGACGTTCTCAGAGGGATGAGACTGCCCTCTACATCAATCTTGAAGCTCGATGTAGAGGGGACGGAACGCGCCGTTCTGGAAGGCCTGCAGCGGTTCATTCAGGGCAGCCGCCCGTCGATCATCATGGAAGTGTCAGCCGAGATCCGACAGTCCTTCACCGATGTGGAAGAATTTATGGCCCTTTTGCCGGAAGATTCGGAATTATTTGAAATTCGCCGTCGGTTCGATCGCCACGCCTTAAAAATCTTCGACTTCGATCATTGCCGTGGAAATATCATAATCCTTCCGAAATAGAGGCGATATCCTGCTCAAAGAGGCCAGACAATCAGAATCATGGGAATACCGACTGCGACCACTAGTATTTCCAGCGGTAGACCCATGCGCCAGTAATCGCCAAACCGGTAGCCGCCAGGCCCCATGATGAGGGTGTTATTCTTGTGTCCGATGGGTGTCAGGAACGCGCAAGAAGCGGCCACCGCAACTGCCATCAGGAACGGGTCCGGGTTGGCACCCAACCGGCCCGCCACATCAACCGCGATGGGGGCGGCGATCACGGCTGTCGCGGTGTTATTCATGACATCAGACAGCGTCATCGTGACGATCATCAGCAAGGTGAGCACCACCCATGGCGCATAACCGGAGGACAGCTCGACCAATGCACCCGCCATAAGCCCGGTGCCGCCACTGGTTTCCAGAGCCTGCCCGATGGGAATCAACGAACCCAGCAAGACAATGACGCTCCATTCGATGGAGCCATAGACATCGCGGATGGGCACGACCCCGGACACTACATATGCCGCCACCACGCCGCCTAGCGCGACCGGCAGGTAAACCAGTCCGAAACTGGCCAGCAATATCGCCATAACAAAGACGGCAATGGCCAACCAGGCCAGTTCTCGTTGGATAAATTGCAACCCCCGCTGGGCCAGCGGCAGGCACCCGAGACGCTGCGTGGCTTCGGCCAGACTGTCCACGGATCCCAGCATCAGTAAAATATCGCCGGGCAGGATCGTGATGCGGGCAAGCCGTTCGCGAAAACGGACACCCTGACGGGATACGCCGAGAACGCTGACACCGTATCGGCGCAGTAGGTGAAGTGCGGCGACTGTGCGCCCTTCGACACGGGCGCCCGGCGGAACCACCACTTCGTTCATCTCCAAGTCCTGGCCTTCCAGAACCTCGTGGCCGTCGACATGTTCAACGTAACCAAGGCCGAGCGCACCAGCGAAAGCTTCGATCCCCTCCGGCCCGCCCTGAATGACCAGAATGTCTTTGGCGGAGATAACACGGCGGCGGGCAATGCCGGGAAGGCGCTGTCCGTTCCGGATCAGGCCTAGTATCTGGATATCGTTGGCCTCGGCGGTTTCATCTAGAGCACTCACTTCCTCAGATATGGCCTTTGATTCCTCTACGACCTGAAGTTCCGTTATGTATTCTTTCAACGCCTGAAGTTCAGCGCCGGCATCGGCCTCGGTCCGCGATTTGGGTATCAGACGCCAACCGATCAGGGTAACAAAAATGATCCCGGCGACCGCGCATGCTCCGCCCACCGGGGCGAAATCGAACATGGCGAAGGCCTCGCCGGTTGTCTTTTCCCGAAACGCGGCAATAATGATATTGGGGGGCGTGCCGATCAGCGTCACAAGACCGCCAAGTATTGATGCGAAAGACAGAGGCATCAGCGTTAGGGCGGGACTGCGCCCCGCCTTCGCCGCCGCCTGTAAATCTACGGGCATTAGCAACGCCAGCGCCGCAACATTGTTCATCACCGCCGACAACGCGCCAGACACTGTCGCCATGATCCCGATATGGCCACCGATAGCCCTCGATGCGTCAATCACCCGCGTGGCGACCAGTTCGATAACACCGCTGTTGGTCAGACCGCGGCTAACGATCAGGACCAAGGCAATAACGACGGTCGCCGGGTGGCCGAACCCGGAAAACGCCCGGTCCACCGGAACGACGCCGACGGTGATTGCTATAAGAAGCGCAACGAAAGCAACCAGATCATAGCGCCAGCGCCCCCAGATCAGGAACGCGAACATTACAAACAGAATGCCGAACAGCAGCCCTTGATCTAGGCTCATCCTGTTTTGACCTATCCGGATCCTGCCACGTCGAGCGCGATATGCACCACTTCCGTTCCATCATCGAATTCGCGGCCCAGCGCCCGTACGGCTTTATCGGCGTCTTCCAGCGGGAACATGTGCGAACACAGAGGTTTCAGTTCATTTCCACGGCGCTGAAGGATATCCAGCGCTTTTTCGATGGACGGCCAGCCCGCAGACAGAACGCCCATCAGCTTGATTTCGTTAATCACGATTTTGTCTGTCACCAGGTTGGGCACGGGTTTAAAACTTTTCAAACCCGCAAGAACAATGCGGCCACCGGGACGCACCATGTCGACCGCGTCGACAACCGGCTGGGTCGCGCCGGCTGACACTTCGACCACAACATCCGCTTTTCGGCCTTCCGTCAATTCCACCACGCGCTCGACCGCGTTTTCCTTGTCCACATCGATCACGGCATCCGCTCCGAATTGCAGGGCGAGATCGAGCCGCGCAGCATCCTGAGAGGTTCCGGTAATGATCACCTTGCCGGCGCCGGCTTCCTTTGCGGCAATCAAGGACAGCAGTCCACGCTGGCCAGGCCCCTCAATGACGACGGTTTCCCCGAGCGTGGTTTCGGGTTCTTCGTAGGCCCACCGGACGCCGTTAGAAAGCGGATTGAACAGAGAAAGTATATCTGCCGGAATATCCGACGGCACCTTGTGCAGTAAGGCTTTCGGATGAAGGTACATATGGCTCGCGTAGCCGCCCCAAAGCGAGGGCGCATCCGATACCGGTTTATACAGGCCATACCCCAGAGACGACTGGCAGAGCGTGACGGACCCGATGGCACATTGAAAACAATGCCCGCAGGGAATGATCGCCTCGACGACGACCCGGTCGCCTTCTTTCACGTTCCAGTGGGCGGCGGCATCGGTGCCAATGCGATCGATCCAGCCGAAGATTTCGTGTCCCGGGATGATATCCCACATATCCCAGGGCGTGCCTGTCAGGTGACCCGCGTATTGCTCATAATCCGTCCCGCAGAGACCAGCCGCCTCTACTCGGAGCACCGCTTCGTCCGGTCCAATTTCAGGAATATCGAATTCTCGAAACTCGAACATTCTGGGTGCTGTCAGAACTGCCGCATTCGCTCTCTCGGCCATGTTTTCTCTCCCTCTTCGTGCCCTAGATCATGGGCGGCTTAAGGGTAGCCGTCCAGACTTCATCCAGACATACTCCGCCGCGTGCTTGCCGAGGTCTCAGCGCACGGTGCGGGTTTCCTCAACGGAAAGAGGGGTAGTCGCGGCATAATCAGATAGCCTTATTCACAGGGTCCAGCCCAAGTTCCACCCGGCCGAATTCGGCGCCATTAATGTCGAAATTCACCTGAACCTGGGCAGCGGCGGCATGCATGTCGCGGAACCGGCGCTGAAACGGGTGAGACAGATAGTTGCCCGCAGCGCCAATAGCCGCCTGTAGCAACTGGATCGCCTTGACGCAATTCTGCGCACCATACGCGGCATCCCGTCGCCAGCGGACTTTCTCTTCCACCGTGGGCACACGCCCGGATTCGGCGATGCTATATGCTTCGTTAACGTTATCGTGGCCCAACAGCCGTGCCGCCTGTATCAGGCTTGCTGCTTCGGCCACTCGCATCTGAACCTGGGTATGTTCCGCCAGCTTGGTTGCATTGTAGGTGGACACCCGTTCACGGATTTCACCGACGTAGTCGTCATAGGCGCCCTGCGCAATGCCGATCATTGGGCCCAGCAGGATGTGCGGAAACAGTCCCAGTACCGGCAATTGGTACAACAGACCCGGCACATGTTCCGATCCCGGCGTCCGGCCGCCGCGGGCTTCGCTGGGCATAAGCGTCATGTGTTTGGGGACAAACAAACCCTCGCACTTCACATCGCGGCTGCCGGTACCTACCAGGCCGCTGACATACCAAGTATCGATTTCTTCGAAGGTCCCCCGCGGCACAACCATCCAGATGGGGCGTTTTGGCCCTTCATCGTCAATCATCGCGGCCATCATCATCCAATCGCTGGGATCGATGCCGCTGCAATAGGGCCACTGGCCGGAGATCTCGTAGCCCCCCTTTACCACTTTCGCCGTACCCGCCGTCGCCACCAGCGACGATGCAATCAGCGCGGTCGGATTGTCTTTCCATACTTCATCCTGCGCCTCCGGGTTCCACATGGGCAGCATCCAGTCGTGGCTGAGCAGGTTGCCATAAATCCAGGCGGTGGAGGCGCAACCACGGGCGATGTGATCGGACAAGTCTATGAACGCACCGTAGGGAAGCTCCAGTCCGCCATAGCGTTTGGGTTTCACGGCGGACCACAGCCGCGTTTCCCACAAGTCCTTCACCGTATCGGGGTGAATTTTCCGGGTTTTCTCTACCTCCTCCGCGCGCTTCGCCAATTTCGGCGTCAGCGCGGCAGCGCGTTCGACCGCCTCCTCATATGAAACGGTGTCGTCGCTGACGGAAACGGCGGGGGCATCTGCCATAATCAGGCGGCCTTTTGATCTTCGGCCCAGTAATTCAATTCGACCGTGATGCCGTTGGGGTCTTCCACAAACACCTGAAACAAGTCCATGGACGGCACCTGCCGTTCCCGGAACGGATATCCCTTGTCCTTCAGCCGCGAGATCAGCTTTTCGGGTTCCTTCGCCCGAAACGCGATGTGATCAAACGCACCGGAACCATCCAAGGCTTCAGCCGAAATGTCGCCGCCGAGGTATTCCTGAAGTCCGGACGGGTCCTCGGGATCGACACCGACAAGGTGCACCACTGCAACGCCGTCCACATACAGCCACGCTCCAGGGAACGGAAAGTCGGGCCGGTCGCCATCGTCCATGCCCAAAATATCCACGTAAAAGTCCCGGGTTTCGTCCAGTATGACGGTCCGGATAGAGCAATGATCGAGAGAACTGAGGCTCATGGCATCCTCCTATTAATCAAATGCGAGATAATTAATCGGGCCCATTACGTCAATCTACGCCGGACGGGGCACCGATGACTTCTTCCAGCACCGGCCGTGCACCTCGAAGAAACGTCTGCACGTTTCGCCGGATAAACGCCGACAGATCCGAGGGAATGTCTTCTTGGTAGACCCACTTTCGAATACCAACATAGAAGATTGCGCCGTGCAGAGACCAGGCCACATCCAGCTCACCATCGCTCAGCGGGGTGATATCGTCAGCAGGAAATCCATGTTCATGTCGTAATTCCAGACTGATCGCCCGAAGTATTCGGTCGCGGACGAGCGCCATGTAACGCTGGTTTATAGGTTCACCCTTCAGCCCCGAAAACATAAAGATTCGAATCCATTCATACCGGAATATTGTCGCTACATAATCTTCGTAGTACCTGATCAGGCGTTCTTCCAGCGACACTGATCGGTCCGTCAGGTCATCGACCCATTCGTCTTTCCAGCGACGCAGATAGACCTCTTCGTAGACCCGGTCGATCAGGTCTTCCTTGGTCGGGAAATACCGGAACAACAACGGCTGGGTGATATTCAAACGGCGTGCAAGTTCCCGCGTCTGTCCTTCAAAACCGACTTCGGCAAAATACCGGATCGCGCCATCGACGATCTGGCGTTCGCGTTCCTTTGGCCGCAGGCGTCGGCGCTGCGGGGTTTCATCCAGTATTGTCTGGTCGGCCATCTATTCTCCTTGACCCGTTTCCGCCATCACGAAAAAATGAAGGTTAATAAGCAAGCGCTAAACACAATAAAACGACCACACAGGGGGAGTCCATGAAACCGGCACCATTCGCTTACGCGAAGGCCTCGACGCTAGAAGACGCCCTGAGCCTTTTGGCCGAACATGGGGATGACGCGCGCATCCTGGCAGGCGGCCAAAGCCTGATGGCGACGCTGAATATGCGGCTGTCCGCGCCGCAGGTCCTGGTGGACATCAACCGCATCGACGGACTGGCAGGGATCAACGATACGGGGGATGCGCTTCGTATTGGAGCCATGACCCGACATTCGGATGTAGAAACATCTGATCTAATCGCCCAGCATGCGCCGTTGATCGCGGCCGCCGTCGATCACATCGCCCACCCTGCCATACGCAACCGGGGCACATTCGGGGGTTCTATCGCCTTTGCCGATCCTGCGGCGGAACTGCCGGCCTGCGCGATGGCGCTGGACGCGACCATGCATATCGCTGGTCTGAATGGCGAACGCGACGTTCCCGCAGCAGATTTCTTCGAAGGTCTCTATGAAACAGCCATCCAGCCTGGCGAAATCCTGACTGGAGTATCGATTCCGAAAATCGCCGATGGCTGGAAGTCCGGATTTATGGAGCTTGCCCGGCGGCGCGGCGATTATGCCATCATCGGCATTGCCGCCCAGGCAAAATTCGACGGATCGACCTTCGGCGACGCGCGGCTGGTTTATTTCAACGCCGGCGATCGGCCGGTGTCGACGCCCCAAACCGCTGCCCTGCTAAACGGGCAGGGCTGGTCCGATGACATGGCAGAAAAACTGGCAGCTTCACTGAAACGGGAGCTCGATCCGCCGGATGACTTGAACGCTGACGGGCCCATGCGCAAACATTTGGCCGGGGTTCTTGCGAAGCGCGTCCTCGGACCGATGGCAGGAGCCTGATAATGGATATGTACTCAGATATCACACTCACCGTGAACGGCGAGAGTGTTACTCGCTGCGTGGAATCGCGCACCAATCTCGTCGATTTTCTGCGCTACGAGCTGGGCCTGACCGGCAGTCACGTCGGCTGCGAACACGGGGTCTGCGGCGCCTGCACCATTCGAATGGATGGGCGCATCGTACGTGGCTGTCTAACCTTGGCGGCGCAGGCCGAGGGTGCCGAGGTGTGGACCATCGAAGGCGTTTCCGAAACCAACGAAATCCGCCCACTACAGAAAGCTTTCGTCGAACGCAACGCACTTCAGTGCGGGTTCTGTACGCCGGGCATGCTGCTGACCATCGCGGAGCTAATGGAACGCAAACCCGATGCCAGCCGGGAAGAAATCCGCGAGTTTATTTCCGGCAACTTCTGCCGCTGCACCGGCTATCAGGCGATCGTCGACGCTGTGGAAATAGCGCGCGAAAAAGGAGCTAATTCATGAACGAAGTAGTAGCCGATCGCTGGATCCTCGACCGGCCGAATTCCTACATCGGCCGATCCGTCCCCCGCCCTAATGCCCCCCGCCTGGCCGAGGGGCGCGGTACATTCGTGGATGACATCGAACTTAAACGGATGTTGCACGCGACCTATGTGCGCTCGCCCTATGCCCACGCCCGGATCAAATCGATCGACCCCGCCGCCGCCAAGGCATTGCCAGGCGTTGTCGCCGTAGTCACACCACAGGAAATGGCAAAAATTCACGACCCATGGGTCGGCGTACTGACACATCTGGAGGGCATTAAATCGGCGCCTCAATACGCCCTGCCTCTGGAAAAAGCGACCTGGCAGGGGGAAGCCGTTGTCGCCGTCGTCGCAAACACCCGCGCCACGGCAGAAGATGCTGCAGCCCTCGTGGAAATCGATTGGGAAGTCCTGCCGCCGGTAACCGATGCCGAGACCGCGACAGAGGGCGAAACGCCCTTAATTCACAACGATCTGGGAGATAATCAGGCCTGGCAGAGAAAGGCCGATTTCGGAGATGTCGACGCCGCCTATGCCGATGCCGATCATGTAGTCGAGGAAACCTTCGTGTTCGGACGCCACACCGGCGTGTGCCTGGAATCACGCGGTCTCGTTGCCGACTTCGAGCCGTCGGAAGAACAGCTCACCGTCTGGCACAACAACCAGTGCCCGCACATGGTTCAGAACATCCTCGCCGACAAATTTCGGCTGGAAGAACACAAGGTCCGGGTCATTACCCGCGATGTCGGCGGCTCTTTCGGCATCAAGGTTCATACCTATGCGGATGAAGTCGCCACCGTCGGTCTCTCGATCATGCTCAAACGACCGGTCAAATACATCGCCGACCGGCTGGAAAGCTTCGTCGGCGATATTCATGCCCGCGACCACCGGGTGAAAGGCAAGATCTCTGTCAAAAACGATGGCACCATCACCGCCTTCGAAATCGACGATCTGACCGGGATCGGTCCCTATTCTATGTATCCGCGGACCAGCGGGATCGAGGCCAACCAGGTCGTCAACATGATCGGCGGACCCTACCGATTCGACAATTACCGGGCGGTAGCTAACGTCGTCTATCAGAACAAGGCGATGATGTGCCAGTACCGAGCAGTCGGCCACCCCATCAAATGCGCGGTGACCGAAGGCCTGGTGGATAAGGCCGCCAAAATCCTCGGCATGGATCCGGCGGAATTCCGGCAGAAGAACTTCCACTCGGATGATTCCTACCCGACCAAATCGGCCCAGGGTATGCCGTTTGAAAACCTCAGCCACGAAGAATGCATGAAGAAAATGCTCGAGGCGATGGATTACAACGCGCTGAAGGCCGACCGTGACGCCAAACGAAAGGACGGCATCTACCGCGGTATCGGCTTCGCCAGCTTTATCGAGGTCACCAACCCCTCGGCCATGTTCTATGGCGTCGGCGGCGCGCGCATATCCGCACAGGACGGCGCCACACTACGTCTTGATGCTAAGGGCAACGTCTTCATTTCCACCGGTGCGACCGAACAGGGACAGGGCATGGAGGCGGTGATTTCGCAGGTTGCGGCCACTGCCGTGGGCGTGCCACCGGAACGGCTGAAGATCATCACCGGCGATACGGAGCACACGCCCTATGGCGGCGGCACCTGGGGGTCGCGCGCGGCCGGTATCGGCGGCGAGGCGGTGGCCCAGGCCGGCCGGCAGCTTCGTGTTCAGATACTGGAGGCAGCCGCGGCGATGTTGCAGGAAGATGCCTCCACTCTGGATATCCGCAACGGCGTGGTTGTGGATACCGATACCGACAACGAACGCATTAGCCTCGATGAAATCGGGCGTATTTGCTATTACCGCCCCGACACGCTGCCAGATGGTTTCCAGGCCGAACTGGTGGCGACGAAACACTACGTCCCCCGCAAATTCCCCTTCGCGTTCACCAATGGCGCGCAGGCGTCCTATCTGGAAGTCGATGTTGAGACGGGCTTTATCAACCTGATCAATCACTGGTGCGTGGAAGATTGCGGCACCGTAATCAACCCGCTTCTGGTGGACGAACAGATTCGTGGCGGCGTGGTACAGGGTCTCGGCGGTGCGCTATGGGAAGAATGCCTGTACGACGACCAGGGCCAGATGCTGAATGCCAACATGGCGGACTATCTGGTACCGATGGCGGCGGAATTACCGGATATCGAATGTGGCCATGCGGTTTCGCCAACGTCGGATTCCGACCTCGGCGCCAAGGGTGCGGGTGAGGCAGGCACCTGCGGCGCGCCGGCGGCCGTGATGAATGCCCTGAACGACGCGCTGTCGCCATTTGATGCACGGATGACCAGCATGCCGTTCACGCCGAAAAAAGTGTTGCAGGCACTGAACAAGATATAGGCCGATCAAAAAGCTTCAGTGTGGCGATAGCGACATCCTGATCTGCCTGGCGGATTCTACATGCACCAAAACTCGGACGCGTCAAATCGGACGGCGCTCGCTGGTGGTTGAACCTCGTGCCGGAATAGAACCGATTAAGGCTCGGGCAGGCTGTACTTTGCGACCTCCTTATACCGGTCGGATATCGCCGCCAGATCCGCGTGATCGATCACGTCTTCTATCCGATCGAATGGCTCACCATTGGTCAGATCTTCGACTTTTTCGATGATGAAATCGGGCGGTTGCG